>NZ_JBHWGV010000004.1:0-50157 GCF_042732955.1 Kitasatospora sp. NPDC059747
CTCGCGGACGCTCGGGGTGCCGCCCGCGCCGCAGGGCCCCCGCGCCGCCGAGTGGGGGGGGTAGTTCTCGCCCTCCCCGCCGCTGCCCCCCCCGGCGGCGTTTCGGGCCCGGGGCCCGGGCGTCAGATCTGGACGCCGAAGTCCTGGGCGATGCCGGCCAGGCCGGAGGCGTAGCCCTGGCCGACGGCGCGGAACTTCCACTCGCCGTTGTTGCGGTAGAGCTCGCCGAAGATCATCGCGGTCTCGGTCGCGGCGTCTTCGGAGAGGTCGTACCGGGCCAGCTCGGCGCCGCCGGCGGCGTTCACCACGCGGATGTAGGCGTTGCGGACCTGGCCGAAGTTCTGGCTGCGGGCGACGCCGTCGTAGATGGTGACCGGGAAGGTGATCCGGGCGGCCTCGGCGGGCAGGGCGGCCAGGTCGACGTTGATCGACTCGTCGTCGCCCACGCCCTCGCCGGTGCGGTTGTCACCGGTGTGCACGACGGAGCCGTCCGGCGTGCTGGTGTTGTTGAAGAACACGAAATGGCCGTTGGACAGCACCTTGCCGTCCGCGTTCAGGACGATGGCGCTGGCGTCGAGGTCGAATTCGGCGCCGGTCGTGGTGCGGACGTCCCAGCCCAGGCCGACCGAGACCGCGGACAGGCCCGGGGCCTCCTTGGTCAGCGAGACGTTTCCGCCCTTGGAGAGGCTCACTGGCATGGTGATCGCTGTCCCTTCATTCGCTTTTCCCGGGACAACGCAATCGTCCGGTGGATTGGTTCCACCGGGGATCCTCCCTTTCGCGCGGGCGCCAAGTTCTGGCAAAGCGCGGGCAATGTACGGGTCAGATCCGGCGGAACCTGCCCTGGAGCGACCAGATGTTGGGGTTGTCGGCCAGGTCGGGGTGCATGTCGAACAGGTCGGCGAGGGTGTCCTGGAGGAAGTCCCGTGCTTCGCGGCGCAGATCGGCGTGGCGCACCACCGCGGGCGGCTCGTCGGGCAGCCAGGTGGCGCTGACCTCGACCCAGTTGAAGCGGCGGGCGAAGCGCAGCAGCTCGGTGTTCTGGGTGAAGTCGAGGTCGGCGGTCTGGACACGGGCGGCCCGGCCGCCGGCCGGGTCGCGGTCCAGCTCCTCGGCGATGTCGCACAGCGCCCACGCGAAGTCGAGCACCGGGACCCAGCCCCAGGCGGTGGAGAGCTCCGCGCCCTCGGCGTCCAGGTACACGTCGCCGCAGAAGAGGTCGTACCGCAGGGCGTGCACGGAGGCGGTGCGGTAGTCGGTCTGCGGGGGGTCGGGGAAGCGGTTGGAGAGGGAGTAGCCGAGCTCGATCACACCGCCATTGTCGGGGCTCGGGGTGCGTGCCGGATAACCGGGTGACCGGGCGGGCCGGGCGCGGGATGATGGGCGCATGCCCGAGCCCATCCGCGTACGGGGGTCGGTGGTCGTCCCCGACGCCGAGCTCGTCTGGCGCTTCTCCCGTTCCTCCGGCCCCGGTGGCCAGCACGTCAACACTTCCGACAGCAAGGTCGAGCTGCGCTACGACCTGGCCGCCTCGAAGGCGCTGCCCGAGGTGTGGCGCGAGCGCGCCCTGGAGCGGCTGGCGGGCCGGCTGGTGGACGGCCGGGTGCTGGTGGTCCAGGCCTCGGAGTTCCGCTCGCAGTGGCGCAACCGCGAGGCGGCCGCGGTCCGGCTGGCCGCGGTGCTGACCGAGGCCTGCGCGCCGCCGCCGAAGACCCGCCGGGCGACGAGGCCGAGCCGTGGGATGGTCGAGCGGCGGCTGGACAACAAGCGGCACCGCTCCGAGCTGAAGGAGGGGCGGCGCTCGCCGCGCTCCGAGTAGTCGCCCGCCGAGTAGTCGCCCGCCGGTCCGTCGGTGCGGTGGCCCGGTCGAGCGCGCCGTGTGCCGGCGGGGTGGCTCAGCCGAGCGTGCGGTAGCCGCCGCGGAAGTAGAGCAGGGGCCGGCCGCCGGGGTCCGGGACGACGGCCTCCAGGACGCGCCCGAGCAGCAGCGTGTGGTCGCCCGCGGGTATCCGCTGCTCGGTGCGGCACTCGACGGTGGCCAGCGCGCCCTCGATCAGCGGGGCGCCGGTGGCCGGGCCGCGGTGGTGCGGGGTGTCGGCGAACAGCAGCCGGTCGCTGAGCCGGCCCTTCATGGCGAAGCGGGAGCCGGTCGTCTTCTGGGCCTCGGTGAGCACCGAGACCGCCCAGGTGTCCACGCGGGCGAGCACCTCGTCCATCCGGGAGTCCTCGCGGACCGAGATCAGCACCAGCGGCGGCTCCAGCGACACGGAGAGGAAGGACGTGGCGGTCATGCCGATGTCCTCGCCGTCCTCGGGGTCGTGGACGGTCACCAGGCTCACGCCGGCGGCGAGCTGGGAGAGTGCGGCCCGGAACTCGTCGGGCGTGGCGTGGGCGGCAGCTTCGGGCTGCGGGGACGGGTACACGTACCGCACGGTAGCTGGCGGTCGCGGGTCGCGACATCGGGCCGTGGTCGTAGGACCAGCGGCGCAGGGGTGAGGGCCGGGACCGGTGCCCTCACTCACCCCCAGGGGTGAAGCATGGGTGAAGCAGGGGGCCTGCCGGGCGACAGGTGGCTTCAGCGCGCGGGCAATGCGGTCGACCACGAGAAATGTTCCGATAGCGCTTTATGTCCCGCTATGGGACGGATGAGCTGATTAAGGGCGCATTAGTGTCGTGTGATTTAAGTCACAAGTGGTGGCCTATTGCTGACCGAGCGTGCCGAACGCTGTGCTCCCTGTGATTCAGTTCTTCTGGCAATCGGACGATAACCAATCAAGAACTATCCGAAGCAGCCGGGGAGCCCCCGCATGGAAGCCGAGTCGGAGCCGTACGTCCGTCTCGCGACCCTCCGCACCTTGCACCGGGTCGTGGCGGACCTCAACGCTGCCCGCAGCCTGGCGGGCACGCTGCAGGCCGTCGTCGAGGGTGCGGTCCACGGGCTCGGATTCGACGCCGCCGCGGTGAGCCTGGTGCGGCCCGACGGCGACCTCGTCGTGGCGGCCGTCTGGGAGCTGGAGGAGAGCGCCATGGGCGGCCCCTCCGTGCTGCTCGGCCAGGTCGGCTCCCGCGAGTCCTGGGACCGGCTGCTCGGCGTCAGCGACCACTGGGGCACCCTGCGCTTCCTGCCCTACGACCGGGGCTGGGCCGTCGCCAGCGACATCCCGCGCTGGATCGGGGACGGCCCGATGCCCGTCTACGCCAACGACTGGCACCCCGCCGACGGGCTGCTCGCCCCCATGTACAGCGCCGGCGGCGACCTGCTCGGCGTCCTGTCGGTGGACCGTCCGCGCAGCGGCAAGCGGCCCGGCGCCTGGACCCGCGAGGCGCTGGAGATGTTCTCGCTCCAGGCCTCCATCGCGATCGGCAACGCCCGCCTGCGGGCCGAGATGCAGCGCGCCCTGGCCCGCCTGGAGAAGGAGCAGCAGGCGCTGCGGGCGAGCGAGGAGAGCTTCCGCCAGGCCTTCGAGTACGCGCCCAGCGGCATGGCCATCACGGAGCTGTGCGGCCCCGGGCGCGGCCAGCTGACCAGGGTCAACGACGCGCTCTGCCGCCTGCTCGGCCGACCACGCGCGGTGCTGCGCCAGCAGAGCTTCGTCGACCTCGTCCACCCCGACGACCGCGCCCTGCTGGAACGCACCAGCGCGGAGAGCGGGCGGGCCGAGCTCCGGCTCTCCCGGCGGGACGGCGGCTACCAGTGGGTGTGCCTGCGCAACTCCGTCGTGGCGGACGCCGCCGAGGGCCCCAGCTTCCTGCTCACCCACGTCGAGGACATCGAGGACCGCAAGCGCCACGAGCTCCAGCTCGCCCACCGGGCCAGCCACGACGCGCTCACCGGCCTGCCCAACGGCGCCGAGCTGAAGGCCCGGCTGGCCCGCCGGCTCTGCCCCGAGCCGCAGACCGTCGGCGCGGTCGCGGGCCCCGCGGAGGCGGCCTTCCCACAGCCGTACGGCGGCTACCCGGCCGACTCGTACAGCGCGCACGCCGCGTACGACGGCCTGGAGGGCGCCGAACCGTACGCCGGGGCGGTGCACACGTACGGCGCGCCGGACGGGAGCCTGCCGGCGGGGCTCGGGGCGGCGGACGGCGGTCTCCCGGCCGGGTACGAGGTCATGGGCTACGAGGTCACGGGCTACGAGGTGGCGGGCTACGGGGCCGCCGGGTTCGGTCCCGGCTACCCGGAACACGTGCACGCGGTGGTCCCGGCCGAGTACGGCCCGGGCGGCGAGGCGTGGTCCGGAGCGTTCCGCCCCGGCGCGGGCGGCGGCGCGATCGTCGACAAGGGGCTCGCGGTGCTCTTCTGCGACCTCGACGGCTTCAAGTCCATCAACGACCGGTTCGGCCACAACGCGGGCGACGCCGTCCTGGTCGAGGTCGCCCGCCGGCTCAGCCAGGCCGTCCGGGACGGCGACACGGTGGCCCGGCTCGGCGGTGACGAGTTCGTGGTGCTGGCCGACGGCATCGGCCGCGAGGAGGCCAAGGACCTCGCCCACCGGCTGCGCAACGCCATCATCCCGCCGATGCGGATCGACGGACGGGCGATGCGGGTGGGCGTGAGCCTCGGGATCGGCTGGGCCGGCTGCGGGATGAGCATCGAGGAAGTCCTGCACACGGCGGACGAGCGGATGTACGACGAGAAGCGGGCCAGGGGCGGCGCCGTGCGCGGGGCCAGGGGCGAGCGCTCGCACCGCCGGGCGGGCTGAACCCGGGCCCTGGCGGCCCAGGTTACCGGCGGGTTGTCAAGCCCTCGTTCCGGGCGGCCGGGTCGGGCAGGTAGGGTTCCCCGGTAACGAGAGCGTCCATGACCTGCGCCTGGGGCCGCCGGCCCGGCGGCGCGAACGATGGGGGAGTTGACCACCGTGACGACCGCCGGCAACAACGGAGCGCCCGAGGGCCCGGGGGGCGGTGCCCCTCAGGAAGACGACCCCTTCGGTTACCTCTACCGCCCGGCCGACGGGTCCTCCGGGCAGTCGGCCGAGCCGCAGCAGGGTGTGCCGCGTACGCCGTACAGCCGCCCGATGGAGGTCGGCCGTGCCCAGTACGGCCAGCAGCAGTCCTACCCTCCGCGCGCGCAGCAGCAGCCGCAGTACTTCCAGCAAGGGTCCCCGCAGCAGGGCCCCGGCCAGCCGTACCCGCAGCAGTACGGCCAGCAGCAGCCCGACTACGGCAGCGTCCCCACGCAGCAGACCCGCTACGCCGAGCACTCCCGCCCGCAGCCGGGTGACGACCGCCAGGGCAGCAGCGGCCGGAGCAAGGGTGCGGTGATCGGCGCGGTGGCGGTGATCGCGGCGATCGCGATCGGCGCCGGGATCGCGCTGTCCACCGGGGACTCGGGCGACGACAAGAAGGCCGCCAAGGGCGGCCAGCAGACCGCCGCCTCGGTGGCTCCCAGCACGACCGGCTCCGGCACCCCGTCGGGGACCTCCTCCGCCTCGGCCTCGCCGAGCGCCTCCGCCTCCGGCGGGCCGGTGACGGTGGACGCGGGACAGCTCCAGGGCCAGAACGCACCCTCCGGAAACACCGTCAAGGGCGCCAAGTCCGCGGACGGCAGCTACCTGACGCTCCAGCCGGGCGGTTCGCTGAGCTGGACCGGTGAGGTGGCCGCGGCCGGCACCTACAAGCTGACCGTGCACTTCAACAACGCCGGCGGCGACGTGCGGGGTGCGGCGTCGGTCAACGGCAAGGACTGGCCGAGCGGACTGGCCTTCAAGAACTACTCGCCCGGCAAGGACCCGGCGTCCTCGTGGTACTCCACCTGGATACTGCCGCAGCTCCAGGCCGGTTCGAACACCATCACGATGACCGCGCCGTCCGGCGGGCCGATCCTGGTCGACCAGATCACGGTGGAGCCGAGCAGCTGACGGGCTGACGACGGCCCGGTCGGGCCCGGACGCGCCGACGGCCGCCCGTCCCCGGTAAGCGGGGAGGGCGGCCGTCGGCGTTCCGTCAGGCGGCTCCGGTCAGGCCGGCTTGACGGTGGTGAAGCGGTCGCCGCCGACGACCCACTCGCCGCGGCGCATGACGGCGACGAGGTCGTGGGTGGCGGAGTCGAGCACGACCAGGTCGGCGTACTTGCCGGTTTCCAGGGTGCCGACGGAGTCGCCCAGGCCGAGCAGCCGGGCCGGGGTCGTGCAGAGCGACTGGACGGCCTGGTCGAGCGTCAGGCCGTTGACGGTGACCGAGCGCTTGAACGCGACGTCCAGGGTGAGCGTCGAGCCGGCGATCGAGCCGCCCTCGACCAGCCGGGCCACGCCGTCCTTGACCTCGACCTGGAGCGGGCCGAGCGGGTAGAGGCCGTCGCCCATGCCCGCGGCGCCCATGGCGTCGGTGATCAGGGCGACGCGTTCGGCGCCCGCGGTGCCGTAGGCGAGGTCGAGGACGGACGGGTGCAGGTGCACACCGTCGTTGATCAGCTCGACGGTGACCCGCTCGTCCTCCAGCAGCGCCACGATCGGGCCCGGGGCCCGGTGGGCGATCGCCGGCATCGCGTTGAACAGGTGGGTCGCCACGGTCGCGCCCGCGTCGACGGCCTCCAGCGTCGTCGCGTAGTCGGAGTCGGTGTGACCGACGGCCGCGATGACGCCGAGGTCGGCGAGCATCCGGACGGAGTCGAGGCCGCCGGGGAGCTCGGGGGCGAGGGTGACCATCTTCGCGTGGCCGCGGGCCGCGTCGACGAGCTTGCGCACCAGCGCCGGGTCCGGGTCGCGCAGCAGGTCGGGGCGGTGGGCGCCGCAGCGGTTGCGGGAGATGAACGGGCCCTCGAAGTGGATGCCGGCCAGCACGCCGTCCTCGACCAGTTCGGACAGCACGGCGGCCTGGCGGGCGACCTCGTCGATCTCGCCGGTGACGGTCGAGGCGATGGTGGTCGTGGTGCCGTGTTCGAGGTGGGTCCGGGCGGCCCGCAGCGCCTCCTCGGCGATGCCGGAGGCGTAGGACGCGCCGCCGCCGCCGTGGACGTGCAGGTCGACGAAGCCCGGGACGACGGTGTGGCCGGTCAGGTCGAGGTCGCCAGGCTCGGCCCCGCCACCACGCGCCCCACTCGTGATGGCCGCGATCCGGTCGCCCTCGACGGCGATCCGCTCGCCCTCGACGACCCCGCCGGGCAGGACCAGCCGGGCGCCGGCCAGTGCGGTACGGTCACGCTCCGCGGCAGTCACGCGGTCACCTCCATCTGTCGGGACGGGCGTCCCGGGTTCTCGAATGCGCTGGGCGCCGGCAGGCCGCTGTGGTCGGTGACCCGGCTCCGGACGGCGGTCGGCGTCCGGATGCCACGGGGGTGCGGGGGCCGGGCCGGCCGGTGGTGTCGGGTCGGCTCCGGGGGTCGGGACGGCCGGTCGTGTTGGGTCGGCTCCGGATGTCGGGCCGGCTCCGGGGGTCGGGACGGCCGGTGCGTCCGGGTGGGCCCGTGCGGTCCCGGATGCCGAGCATGAGGCCTCGGAGGCCGGGTGGGGAGCCCCCTCACGGGCGCGGGGGGTGGGTTTCGGCGAGCAGGTCCCAGGCGAGGAGACCGGCCCCCAGCGACGCCGCGGTGTCCTTCAGCATCGCCGGTACGACCTTCGGGGGCATCTGGAAGGTCAGACGCTCGGTGATGGCCGCCCGCAGCGGGGTGAAGAGCGTGTCGCCGGCCTCGGCCAGCCCGCCGCCGACGATCACCGTGGACGGGTCGAGCAGGCTCTGGGCGAGCACGATGCCGTCCGCCAGGGCGTCGACGGCGCCCTGCCAGACCGCGAGTGCGCGGTCGTCCCCGGCGTCCACCGCGGCGGCGCAGGATGCCGCGTCGGCGTCGGGGTCGCCGCTGGCCGCGGCCCAGGCCCGGGAGACGGCGGAGGCCGAGGCCAGCGTCTCCAGGCAGCCGCGGGCGCCGCAGCCGCACTGCGGGCCGCCCGGGCGCACCACGACGTGGCCGATCTCGCCGCCGTAGCCGTGGGCCCCGGCCTCGATCCGCCCGTCGATGCCGATGGCGCCGGCGATGCCGGTGCCGAGCGCGATGAACAGGAAGCGGCCGACGCCCCGGCCGGCGCCGATCCGGCCCTCGGCGAGGCCGCCGGAGCGCACGTCGTGGCCGAGGGCGACGGGGATCGGGGCGCTGCTGCTGCCCCCCTTCGCGGGGGCGGGGGTCGCGAGGCGCTCGCCGAGGAGCTTGCGCAGCGGCAGGTCGCGCCAGCCGAGGTTGGCGGAGTAGACCGCGATGCCGTTCCTCTCGTCGATCGTGCCGGGCACGGCCACGCCGGCCGCGAGCGGAGCGACGCCGAAGCGGTCGCGGCCCTCGGCCGCCAGGTCGGCGGCGAAGTCGAGGATGGCGGCGACGACGGCGTCCGTGCCGTGCTCCCGCCCGGTCGGTCGGCGTGCCTCGAACAGCACGGAGCCGTCCTGGGCGAGCAGCGCGGCCTTCATGCCGGTGCCGCCTACATCGAGTGCGATGACGTGCTTCACGGGGGACAGTTTCCCTTGGCCGGGTCGAAGAGGTCTAGTCCAGTTGTCGGATTGGTCTGGTCCATACTGGGTGAGCTTTGTCGCAGAAGCGGGCGGTGTGCGGGGCTTTGGGGTGTGGGGTTTCGGAGGGTTGGGAGGGGTTGGGGCGGTGGTTCGGGCGGTGGTTCGGGCGGGCGTCGACGGTGTTTCGTTGCGCATCGTGCAATGACGTCCGCACTTCGATAACTACTTGCCGGACACGGGGCAGAGGTATGGACCACTGTGGGGTCGGTTTGGCAGTGTTGCGCCTCCCCCCTGCCGGAATCACCCCTCCGGTCGCATTTCTCCCCCCGAAGGCGGTACCCGCGTTGAACAGGCGCGCCCACGTCCCCACCCGTGTGCTCGGCACCGCGCTGGCCGGAGCGCTGGTGCTCTCCGCGGTCAGCGCCTGCAGCGGACAGGGCGACGGGCCCGTCACCATCAGGCTGGTCGCCGCGGACTACGGCGAGAACGCCGACACCAGCTCCAAGCTGTACTGGGACGAGGTCGTGCGCGGCTTCGAGGCGCAGAACCCCGGCATCAAGGTCGACGTCGACGTCGAGAGCTGGACCGACATCGGCAAGAAGGTCGACGACCTGATCGCGGCCGGCAAGTCGCCCGACCTCCTGCAGACCGGCGGCTTCGCCGACCAGGTCGCCGCGGACCGGCTGTACCCGGCGGCGGACGTGCTCTCGCTGGACACCCAGGCCAAGTTCATGGACTCCTTCGCCCACGCCGGGCAGGTGCTCGGCACGCAGTACGGGATTCCCTTCGTCTCTTCCTCCCGCGTGCTCTTCTACAACAAGACGCTCTTCAAGCAGGCGGGAATCAGCCAGCCGCCGGTCACCTGGAGCGAACTGCGGCAGGACGCCGAGAAGATCAAGGCCAAGGCGCCGGGCGTCACCCCGTACGGCCTCCCGCTGGGGCCCGAGGAGGCACCGGCCGAGTCCATGCTGTGGACGCTGAGCGGCGGCGGCCTGCTCTCCGACGACGTCGGCAACTACACGATCGACAGCGCCCAGAACCAGGCCACCTTCACCTGGCTCAAGAGCAACCTGGTGAGCACCGGGCTGACCTATCCCGAGCCGGGCAAGATGAACCGCACCCCGGTGTTCCAGGACTTCGCGTCCGGGAAGGTCGCGATGCTGAACGGGCACCCGACGCTGCTGCGGATGGCCACCGCCGGGAACGTCGACTTCGGGACGGCCCCGATCCCCAGGAAGGACGGCCTCAACAAGACCGGCAGCCTCGGCGTCGCGGACTGGATGATGGCCTTCAAGGCCAACGGGCACAAGGACCAGATCAAGAAGTTCCTGTCCTTCGTCTTCATGCGGGAGAACCAGCTCAAGTTCGACGAGCGGTACAACCTCCTGCCGGTGACCCAGGACGCCTTCGGCCAGATGTCCTCGGACCCCAAGCACGTCGACCTCAAGCAGTTCGCCACCGGTCTGACCAACGCCAGCTTCTACCCGTTCGGCGACCCGGCCTGGGCGGACGTGAGCAACCGGATCAAGGCCGGGATCGGCGAGGCCGTCACCGGGGACCCGAAGCAGGTCCTCACCGGGCTGCAGGACGCCGCCGTCAAGGAGGCGGCCCGGCTTCGGAAGTGAGGCCGGGCCTGGGCGGGGGTGGGGCGGGGCCTGGGCGGGGGTGCGGCCGGGCCTGGGCGGAGGTGGGGCGGGGTGCCTCCTTCCTTCAGGGGAGGGTGATGGCGTAGGCCTTCCTGAGGGTCTCGTGGACGGTCCACGTCGTCCGGTCGCCCTCCCGCAGGACGGCGCAGTCGCCCGGGCCCACGTGCAGCGTCGGGCCGCCGTCGACCTCGATGGTGGCCCGGCCGCTCAGCACCACGAACATCTCGTCGGCCTCGGTGTCGGTGACCACGCCCGGGGTGATCTGCCAGATGCCGCGCAGCTGCCGGCCGTCGGCGGACTCGTGCAGGACCTTCCCGGTGACCTCCGGGGTGCCCTCGACGATCTGCGCGGGATCCAGGGGCTCGGGGGTCAGGTCGGCGTCGGGGACGTGGACGGTGAAGCTCGATTCGATCATGACCGTGACGTTAGCCGGGGCGCTCGGCCGGGGGAGGACGCAGAGTGTGTCCTGGGGGCGTCCGAGAATGACACTTCGTAGGTCGTGGGAGGTGTTCTCGGCAGGAGGTCTTCAGGAGGTGTTCTCGTGGGCGAGCTGAGTGAGCGGGACCGGGCGGTGCTGGAGCTCGAAGGGCGCCAGTGGCGTACGGCGGGGGCCAAGGAGCGGGCCGTCCGGGAGGAGCTGGGGATCTCCAGCACCCGGTACTACCAGGTGTTGAACGCGCTGCTGGACCGGCCGGAGGCGCTGGCGCACGCGCCGGTGCTGGTGAATCGGTTGCGCCGGGTGAGGGATGCGCGGCGCGCGGCTCGGTGACGTGGGGGCCGCTGCGCGGGGCTTGGGTGCGGGGTGGGCTTTCGGGTGGGTGGGTGACGCCGGGGGGGGGTGTGGGGGTGGGGGGGGGGGCGCGGGGGGGGGGGGGGGGGGGGGGGGGGGGGTGGGGGGGGGGGGGGTTTCGCGGGGGGTGGCTGCGGGGGTGGCCGCTCCGGGGGCTGGATGATTTTCCGACTGCCGACTCTGTGGGTGGGGTGTTCTCGCCGTTGGCAGTCTGAAAATCACCCGTCACGCCCCTCTCCGCGGCCACCCCCTCCGCCACCCCCTCCCGCAGCGCTCCCTCTCGCTGGGGAGGGATGAGGGGTGGGTGGGAGGTTGAGGTGAGTGGGTCGGGTGGGTGGGTTTGGGGGTGGGGGGTGGTTTGGGTGGGTGCGTTGGTGCGGGGGGCTATGAGGCCAGGGATTCGTACGCCCTCCTCAGGCGGTGGATGCCCTCGGTCGCTTGTGTGGCGCTCTCGGCTGCCGCGTAGCTGAGGCGGAGGTGCGCTGCTGGGGGTTCTGCCGGGTGGTACGGGCGGCCGGGGGTGACGAGGACGCCGGTTCGCAGGGCCGCTGCGGTGAGGACGGCGTCGTCGGTGCCGTCCGGCAGGCGTAGCCACAGGTGGTAGCCGCCCGGGCGGTAGTCGTCGAGGAAGCCCGGCAGTTCGCGGTGCAGGGCGGCGACGGCGGCGGTGCGGCGGTCCTGGAGTTCGGCCCCCAGGGTGCGCAGGTGGCGGGGCCAGCCGGGGTCGGAGACGAGTTCCAGGGTGGCCTCCTGGAGCGGGCGGGGCACGAAGAAGCTGTCCACGACCTGGGTGGCCCGCAGTCGTGCGAGGGCCGGGCCGTGGGCGGTCAGGGCTCCGACCCGCAGGTTGGGCGAGGCCGCCTTGGTCAGGGAGCGCAGGTGGACCACGACGCCGTCCTGGTCGTCGGCGGCCAGTGGGCGGGGCAGCGCGGGGGCGTCGGTGTGGACGAGCAGCCGGGCGAAGTCGTCTTCGAGGACGAACGCCCCGGCGGCGCGGGCGATCCGCAGGACCTCGGTGCGCCGTTCGGGGGAGAGCACCGCGCCGGTCGGGTTCTGGAACAGCGGCTGGCAGACGAAGAGCCGGGCCCGGCTGGCCGCGAAGGCGTCGGCCAGCAGGTCGGTGCGGACGCCGTCGGCGTCGACCGGGACGGGGACGGGCCGCAGCCCGGCCGCGTGCAGGACCGCGAGGATCCCCGGGTACGTCGGGGACTCCACCAGGACGGGTGTGCCGGGCGCGGCGAGCGCCCGCACCGCGACGGTGAGGCCGCCCTGTCCGCCGGCGGTGATCAGGACGTCTCCGGCGCCGATCGGGCCGCCGGTGCCGCCGATGTCCCGGGCGAACCAGCCGCGCAGTTCGGTGAGGCCGTCGGCGGGCGGGCGGTCCCAGGCGCCGGGGCGGCGTCCGGCCCGGGCGAGGGCGCCGGCCAGCAGGCGTTCGGGGAGCAGGCCGGCGTGCGGGTAGCCGCTGTTGAGGTCGATGACGTCGGGCGGCGGCACGTTGAGGGTGGCCATCACCGGTGCGGCGAGCAGGTCGCGCGGGCCGGAGCCGGCGCTGAGCGCGACCTCCTGCCAGGAGAGGTCGCCCGTGCGGGCGCTCGGCGCGGCGGCGAAGTGGGCGGCCCGGAACACCCCGGCTCCCGGCCGGGAGACGACCAGCCCCTCGGCCGCGAGGACGGCGATCGCCCGGGAGACCGTCACCGGGCTGACCTGGTGGCGCTCGACGAGGGCGCGGCTGGACGACAGCTTTCGTCCTTCGGGGTAGCACTCCACCTCGCGGCGCAGGCTTTCGGCGAGTTCGGCCACACTGCTACGCTCGTTCATGAAGGCACAAGATAGCGCTATTCGAATGTCGGCGATAGCACCGCGGATCGTCGGCCCTGGTTCGGCAGCGGCCGCCGGCACCCTGCCCGCCGCCCTCGGGGTGCTCCTCTTCTCGTTCAGCTTCCCGGCCACCTCCTGGGCCCTCACCGGCTTCGGCCCCTGGACGGCCACCGGGCTGCGCGGGGCCGGGGCGGGCCTGCTCGCCGCCCTCTATCTGGCGGCCGTCCGCGCCCCGCTGCCGACCCGGCGGCAGTGGCCCGGCCTGCTCGTCGTCGCGGTGGGCTGCGTCCTCGGCTTCCCGCTGCTCACCACGCTCGCCCTGCGGATGTCCTCGACGGCGCACTCGGCGGTGGTCATCGGCCTGCTGCCGCTGGCGACGGCGGTGTTCGCGGCGTGGCGCACCGGCCGCCGGCCGTCCCGGGCGTTCTGGGGCGCCGCGCTGGTGGGGGCGGCGGCCGTGATCGCGTTCACCCTGCTGCAGAGCCACGGCCGGCCGAGCGCCGCGGACTGCCTGCTGTTCGCGGCGCTGCTCGTCTGCGCCGCCGGGTACGCGGAGGGCGGGCGCCTGTCGCGGGACCTGCCGGGTGCTCAGGTGATCGCGTGGGCGGTGGTGGCCGCACTGCCCGCGACCGTGCTGACCACCGTGCTCGCGTTGCCCGCCGAGCCCGTCCACCCGGGCGCGAAGGCGCTGGTCGGGCTGGCGTACACGGCGGCGGTGTCGCAGTTCGGCGGGTTCGTGCTCTGGTACCGGGGGATGGCGGCGATCGGCGTGCCGAGGGCGAGCCAACTCCAGCTCGCACAGCCGCTGTTGACGCTCGTGTGGGCGGTTCTGCTGCTGGCCGAGGACCTGCCGGCGGCGGCTCCGGTGACGGCCGTGGTGGTGCTCGTCTGCATCGCCGTCACCCAGCGCGCCCGTGCGTGAGGGCCTGTTCGGGTGATGCGCCGCGCGCGCCCCGGGCTTCGGTGGGCGGCCGCTGGTAGTGGTGGGTCCGACCACCGCCAGCCCGAGCCCGGAAGGCGCGCCGCGTGACTCTCCTGCCGAAGGACGTCGTGGACCGGGCCCGTCTGCGCCGACGCCGGCGCGGGCGGGCCCTGGTGGGCTGGCTGAGCACGACCGACCACAAGCGGATCGGCACCCTCTACATCACGACGTCGTTCCTGTTCTTCCTCGCCGGCGGCGTCATGGCGCTGCTGATGCGGGCCGAACTGGCGCGCCCGGGGCTGCAGTTGATCGACAACGAGCGGTTCAACCAGCTGTTCACCATGCACGGCACGATCATGCTGCTGATGTTCGCGACCCCGCTCTTCGCGGGCTTCGCCAACTGGATCATGCCGCTGCAGATCGGCGCACCGGACGTCGTCTTCCCCCGGTTGAACGCGCTCGCCTACTGGCTCTACCTGTTCGGCTCGCTGATCGTCATGTTCGGCTTCCTGACCCCGGGCGGCGCGGCCGACTTCGGCTGGTTCGCCTACGCGCCGCTCAACAGCCGGATGCACAGCCCGGGCCACGGCGCGGACCTGTGGATCATGGGACTGGCGCTCTCCGGGTTCGGGACCATCCTCGGCTCGGTCAACTTCGTCACGACGATCGTCTGCTTCCGGGCGCCGGGCATGACGCTGTTCCGGATGCCGATCTTCGTCTGGAACGTCCTGCTCACCGCGGTCCTGGTGCTGTTCGCCTTCCCGGTGCTGGCGGCGGCGCTGCTCTGCCTGGAGTCGGACCGGCGGTTCGGCTCGCACGTCTTCGACCCGGCCAACGGCGGGGCGATGCTGTGGCAGCACCTGTTCTGGTTCTTCGGGCACCCCGAGGTGTACATCATCGCCCTGCCGTTCTTCGGCATCGTCACCGAGATCATCCCGGTGTTCAGCCGCAAACCGGTCTTCGGCTACTCCGGCCTGATCGGCGCGACGGTCGCCATCACCGGCCTGTCGATCACGGTCTGGGCGCACCACATGTTCGTCACCGGGCAGGTGCTGCTGCCGTTCTTCTCGATCATGACGATGCTGATCGCGGTGCCCACCGGGGTGAAGTTCTTCAACTGGATCGGCACGATGTGGCGGGGCTCGCTGAGCTTCGAGACGCCGATGCTGTGGACCGTCGGCTTCCTGGTGACCTTCCTGTTCGGCGGGCTCACCGGGGTGCTGCTGGCCGCGCCGCCGATCGACTTCCACGTCTCCGACTCGTACTTCGTCGTCGCGCACTTCCACTACGTGGTGTTCGGGACGGTGGTGTTCGCGATGTTCGCCGGATTCCACTTCTGGTGGCCGAAGTTCACCGGGCGGATGCTGGACGAGCGGCTCGGCCGGATCCACTTCTGGACGCTGTTCACCGGCTTCCACGCCACCTTCCTGGTGCAGCACTGGCTGGGCGCCGAGGGCATGCCGCGCCGGTACGCCGACTACCTCGCCTCGGACGGGTTCACGACGCTGAACACCGTCTCCAGCATCGGCTCGTTCCTGCTCGGGGCCTCGACGCTGCCGTTCCTCTACAACGTGTGGCGGACGGCGAAGTACGGGCAGCCGGTGGAGGAGGACGACCCCTGGGGGTACGGGCGGTCGCTGGAGTGGGCCACGTCGTGCCCGCCGCCGAGGCACAACTTCGTGACGCTGCCGAAGATCCGCTCGGAGTGCCCGGCGTTCGACTTGCACCACCCGGAGATCGCGGAGCTCGACCGGAGGCAGAATGGCCCCCGGGACCGCCCGGAGGGCGGGGTTCGCTCGTTAGGATGAGCGGCGTGCCCCGCCGGCTCCGGGGCGCGGCATCCGGAGGGAGTGGGCCGTCATGGCAGACGAGAGGCACGCCCCGGCCGGGGACGCCCCCGCCCGGCGACGCGGCCAGGGCGAGCTGGAGGCCCAGGTGCTGGCGGTGCTCCAGCGCGCGCCCGGCCCGGTCACCGCGGGGTGGGTGCAGGAACGCCTGGACGGCGGCCTGGCGTACACCACCGTGATGACGATCCTCTCCCGGCTGCACGCGAAGAACGCCGTCTCCCGGACCCGCTCCGGCCGCTCCTACCTCTGGCAGGCGTCCTCCGACGCGGCCGGGCTCGCCGCCCTGAGGATGCGCCGGATGCTCGACGGCGAGGCCGACCGGGACGCCGTCCTGGCGAGCTTCGTGAGCGCCCTGCTCCCGCACGACGAGGAACTGCTGCGCGCGCTCCTCGACTCCGCGTCCGCCGATCCGGCAGCGGCCGACCGTGAGAGCTGACCCGTGGGCTTCTTCGTCTTCCTCCCGCTGATCCTGCCGCTGACGGCGGTGCCGATCGCGCGCCTCACCGGGCAGCACCTGCACCCGCGGGGCGCGGCCCGGCTGATGACCGTGATCAGCGCGGTGATGGCGGTCTGCAGCGTGCTGTGCCTCGGCCTGATCGGCGTGGTCGGCACCGCGCAGATCCCCGGAAACCCGCTGCCGGACAGCTGGTCCGACCCGGAGGTGCGGGCCGCGCTGCCGTACCACGAGACGGTCGGGACGGCCGCGATGTGGCTGCTGGTCCTGGTCGGGGCGGCCTGCCTGCGGACGGCGGCGCGGCACCTGCGGGTGCGGGCCCGGGCCCGGCGGGCGCTGGACGGCCTGCCGGCGGGCTCCGGGCCGGACGCCGACCTCGCGGTGCTGCCGGACGCCAGCCCGTACGCGTACGCGCTGCCGGGTTCGCCGGGGCGGGTCGTGGTGTCCACCGGGATGCTGGAGGGCCTGGCCGAGGACGAGCGCGAGGCGCTGGTCGCCCACGAGCGCGCGCACCTGGTGCACCGGCACCACCGCTACCTGCTGGCCACCCAGCTCGCGGCCAACGTGAACCCGTTCCTGCGCCCGCTCCAGGAGGCGGTGGCCTTCAGCGCGGAGCGCTGGGCGGACGAGGACTCGGCGCAGGCGGTGGGGGACCGGCGGATCACCGCGCGGGCGGTGGCCCGGGCGGCCCTCGTCGCGCGTCCCGTACCGTCCCCGGGCTTCGCGGCCTTCGCCGCCCCGGCACCGGCCCCCGGCCCGGTGCCGCGCCGGGTCGCCGCGCTGCTCGGCCCGGTGCCGTCCGACCGCAACTGGCCGCCGGCGAAGACCCCGGCGGGCCTGGCCGCGATGGTCGCCGCGGTCGGGACGGCGGCGTCGGCGCTGTGCGCGCTCAACGCCGCCGTGGCGCTGCTCGTCGTCCTGAAGGCCGTCACCCCGTTCTAGGCGGCGGCCAGTGCGTCGAGCGTGGCCCCGGCCCATGCGAGCGACTCCGCGGCGATCGGCCGGAGCCCGTTCAGCGCGGGCACGTCGTCGGCGCGGGTGAGCTCGGCGGTGACGACGTGCAGGTTCTCCTCGGCGACGCCGAGGTTGCCGAAGTACGCCCGCAGGTACGGGACCTGGAAGTCCTGGTGCTCGCGCGGGGTGCCCGGCCCGTAGCCGCCGCCGCGGACGGCGACGACCACGACGCGGGTGCCGCCCAGCAGCTTCGCGCCGGTGTCCGGGTCGACGTAGGCGCCGGGGAAGGAGACCCGGTCGATCCACGCCTTGAGGCCGGTGGAGACCGTGAAGTTGTACATCGGGGACCCGACCACCAGGGTGTCCGCGGCCAGCAGCCGGTCGATCAGCGGGCGGGTCAGCGCCCACTCGCGCTCCTCGTCCGGGGTCTCGGCGAGCGCGGCGACGTCGTCCAGGGGGAGCCCGCCCTTGCGCTCGGTGCGGCGGCCGAGGGCGTCGTAGGCGGCGTGCACCGCGGGCACCGGGTCGGCGACGAGGTCGTGGTGGCGGTGGGTGGCGGCGGCGCCGTGCCGGGCGCGCCAGACGGCGGCGAAGCGGGCGGTCAGGGCGCGGCTGACCGAACCCTCCGGGCTGATGCTGGAGTCCAGGTGGAGCAGGGTGGTGGACGTCATGGTGCTCTCCTCGTCACCTCGGGGTCGGGCGGAACGTCATACCGGTGACGGGCCGGGCCGAGGAAAGGTGACCGATGAGCGGGGACGGATTTCCGGACGACGCGCTCGCCGCGCGCTTCGAGGCCGAGCGCGGGCGGCTGCGGGCGGTGGCGCAGCGGATGCTCGGCTCGACGGGCGAGGCGGAGGACGCCGTCCAGGAGGCCTGGCTGCGGCTCGGCCGGACCGACCCGGCGGAGGTGGCGAACCTGCCGGGCTGGCTGACCACCGTCGTCTCCCGGATCTGCCTGGACCTGCTGCGCGCCCGCGCGGTGCGCCGTGAGGAGCCGGTCGACGAGGCGCTGCCGGACGGGCCGGCCGGGGCCGGGGACCCGGAGGAGGAGGCGTTGCTGGTCGAGTCGGTCGGCCGGGCGCTGCTCGTGGTGCTGGACCGGCTGGGCCCGGCCGAGCGGGTCGCCTTCGTGCTGCACGACGGCTTCGCGGTGCCGTTCGAGCAGATCGCGCCGATCGTCGGCCGGACGCCGGTGGCCGCCAAGAAGCTGGCCAGCCGGGCCCGGCAGCGGGTGCGCGGGACGGCCGCCGGCCCGCCGGAGCGCCTGGCCGGGCACCGTCGGGTCGTGGAGGCCTTCCTGTCCGCCGCGCGCGGCGGGGACCTGGACGAGCTGCTGGCGGTGCTCGCGCCGGACGTCGTCCGTCGGGCCGACCCGGCCGCGCTGCCCGCCGGGCGCTCCCTCGTCGCGCGCGGGGCGCTCACCGTCGCGCGGGAGACGACGGTCTTCGGCCGCCGGGCCCGGTTCGGCGCGGTGGCCCTGGTGGACGGTGTGCCCGGGATCCTGATCGCGCCGGGCGGACGGCTGCGGCTGGTGCTGCGGGTGGCGGTCGCGGACGGCCTGGTGGCCGGGTACGAGGTGGTCGCCGACCCGGCCCGGCTGGCCGGACTGGAGCTCGCGGTGCTGCCGTAGGGCGTCAGGACTCGTCGGCGAGCCGGAGGGTCATCTTGCCGGTGCTGCCGATCACGCGGCCGGCGCCGAGCAGCCGGGCGAACCGGCCGGCGGCGGTGCCGACGCCGCCGGCTGCGGCCGAGACGAACACCGTCTCGTCGGGCCGCAGCTTGGCGATCATGCCCAGGACCACGCTGCTCGGCGCCCCGGCCGGCCTCGCCGTCACCGACCTGGGCCGCGCCTGCCCAGCCGGTCCGTCGGGTACGTGACCACGCCCGAGCCGGCCGCGACGGTCGCCGTCCGGGCGCTGATCCGCGAGCTGCGGGCCGGGCCGCTGCCGGAGGGGCTCGTGGCGGCCCGTCCGGTTCAGTCCTCCAGCGACTCCCGCAGCGTGCGGAACTCCGCCGCCAGCGCGTCCAGCGTGTAGTGCGCGTTGAGCCCGCTCGGGTTCGGCAGCACCCACACCTCGGTCCCGCCGATGCCCTCCGGCTGCCGCCCGATCACGGCCTTCCGCGCGCCGAATGCCGTCCGGTAGGCGCCGATCCCGAGGACGGCGAGGACGAAAGCGGCACTTTGGGTGAGAGTGCAGCTACTCAGTGATAGCGTCGGAGTGCCGACTGCGATAGCCAAGCGTCGGCATTGGAATGAACGCCGCAGGGCTTGCGGTGTCAGGGCGTGGAGCCTTAGCCGTTGGGCAGGCCGTGAATCGCCAACCTGGCAACCGGGTAACCGGAAGCCCAGTCCGGACAGTGGGCCGGAGGGAATCCCTGCCCTTGTGACCGGGAGGAAGCCAAGCCGCAGAACAGGACGCGTTCGGCCATCGATAGCACCCGATCACGTGGTGTCCTTCGTGGGTGGAAGCGACCTGGTGGCGGGTGCCACGTGCACCCGCCTCTTTTCAGTTCCCCCGCGCCCGGTCCGGCGGGAGCGCAGCCGCCGGAGGCCGAGGACGACGACGGCCGCGTACGTCCAGCCGGCCAGGATGTCGACGATGAAGTGTTCGGCGCCGTACACCAGCGTGAAGGCCATCGCGAGCGGATAGGCGACGAGCAGCGCGCGCAGCCAGGGGCGGGCGGTCGGCCAGAAGAAGAACAGCAGCATCGCCGGGTAGGCGGAGTGCAGCGAGGGCATCGCGGCGACGTCGTTGGCGAACTGGCTGCCGTTCTCGAAGACGGACTGCGCCTGCGGCAGCCCGATGTCGGTGAGCGTCGAGGACACCACCCGGGTGAGCCCGGGCAGGTGGCCCTCCTGGGCGACCAGCCACGGCGGGTCGGCCGGGTAGAGCAGGTAGGTCGCGAAGCCGGCGAAGGTCAGCACCAGGTAGCAGGTGAGCAGCCGGACGTACCGCGCGTGGTCGCGCCGCCAGAGCACCGCGAGGACCACGAAGACCAGGAAGAAGTGCGAGAGGTAGACCGTGACCGCCGCGTAGTCGTACCAGTGCGGCGAGCCGGGCGTGTAGAGCGCGTCCTGGAGCCGGACGGTCCAGGTCCGGCCGAAGCCGAGCACCTCGTCGGCGTCCAGCTGCGGCAGCCAGTGCGGTGCCCAGGGGGTGTGCGCGCCGTAGCCGCGCAGCAGCGAGTACGTCCACACCGCGGCCATGACCGGGACCCAGTCGCGCAGGACCAGGAGGAAGCCGCGGGGGCCGTGTCCGCTGTGCACGGCGGCGGTCAGCAGGGCGCCGATCAGCCAGCAGAAGACCACGTCGTTGGCGGACGGCAGGCCGTTGCCGCGCACGTACCAGGCGAGGGAGGCCAGGTAGAGCGGCCAGGCGAGCAGCCGCAGCGGCCGGAGTCTGGCCGCCGCGCCCACCGGGCCGGGCCGCCCGGCCCGCACGAGTCGTGGTGGTGGGGCCGGCCGCAGCAGGTTGGTCATGCCCGCTGAAACTAGCGGCGCAAGCTGGGAGGAGCCTTGATGAACGATGACCGGATCTTAAGAAAGTCCTACTCATGCTGGGTGGTGTGGGTCGGTCCGGTGCCGCCTCGCAGCCGGTTCAGGAGACGATGCCGAGCTCGTGCGGGGTGTTGTTGAACCGCCGCCCGCCGTTCGCCGTGACGGTGACGATGTCCTCGATCCGCACCCCGAAGCGGCCGGGCAGGTAGATCCCCGGCTCGATCGAGAAGCACATGCCCGGCACCAGCGGCTGCTCCTCGCCCTCGACCAGGTACGGCGGTTCGTGCGTGGTGATGCCGATGCCGTGGCCGGTGCGGTGGATGAAGTGCTCGCCGTAGCCGGCGTCGGTGATCACCCGGCGGGCGATCCGGTCGATCTCCTGGCAGGTGACGCCGGGGCGGACGGCCTCGAACGCCGTCTGCTGGGCCCGCCGGACCACGTCGTGCACCTTGCGCACCTCGGCCGGGACGTCCGTGCCGACGTGGACCGTCCGCGTGGTGTCCGAGCCGTAGCCGTCCTTGAGGCCGCCGAAGTCGAGCACCACGGTGTCGCCCCGCTCGATCACCCGGTCGCCGGCCTCGTGGTGCGGGTTGGCGCCGTTGGGGCCGGAGCCGACGACGGTGAAGTCGACCTGGCTGTGGCCGTACTGGATGAGCAGCGCGCCCAGGTCGGCGGCGACGTCGGTCTCCCGGCGCCCGGCGAACTCGACCTCCAGGACGCCCCGGTACGCGGCGTCCGCGGCGCCGCCGGCCGCGGCGAGGCGCTCCAGCTCGTCGGCGTCCTTGACCGCGCGCAGCATCGGCAGGCTCGCGGTGAGCGAGGTGAAGCCGGTGCCGGGCAGCGCGCCCTGCAGGCCGAGCAGGTGCATGGCCCACGCGTTGTCGGAGACGCCGTACCGCCCGGCCGGGTCGAGCAGCGGGGCGGCGGTGGCGTACGGGTCCTCGCCGTCGCTCCAGTCGAGCAGCCGGACGGCCGGGGCGCCGGGGGCCTTCTCGGCGTCCGGGCGCTCCAGCCGGGGGACGACCAGCGCGGGCTCGCGGCCGGTGCCGAGCACCAGGGCGGTGAGGCGCTCGGTGATCGCGGTGGGCTGGTAGCCGCACAGGTAGACCAGGTCGGGGCCGGGGGCGACGACCAGGCCGGCCAGTCCGGCGGCGGTCGCGTCGGCGGCGGCGCGGGCCAGCCGGGCGCGGTAGTCCTCGGTGGTGAAGGGTCGGGGCACGGGTCTTCCTCCTCAAGGTCCGGACGGGCTGCTGCCTGGAACTCCATCACGCGTCCGGGGCCCCGTCACCCGTCCGGGGCCGGCGCGGTGGGCCGGAGCTCCGCCGGGCGCGGGCCGCCGGGGACGCCGTCACGCCCGCGCGGCGTCGGCGAAGTGACGCAGGAACAGCGCCTCGACGTGGGCCATGTGCTCGATCTCGCCCGGGTCGACGCTCTCGTTCGGCGCGTGGATCAGGCAGCGCGGCTCCTCGACGCCCATCAGGATGATCTCCGCGTCGGGGTAGGTGGTGGCGAGGACGTTGCAGAGCGGGATCGAGCCGCCCTGGCCCAGGAACGACATCGGCCGCCCGTAGACCTCCCGCATCGCCCGGTCGAGCGCGGCGTACGCGGGACCGCCGGTGTCCGCGCGGAACGGCGAGCCGGAGCCCTCCCGTTCGACGTCCACCACGACGCCCCAGGGCGCCGCGGCCTCCAGGTGCGCGATCAGCGCGTCCTGCGCCGCGCGCGCCCCGGTGCCGGGCGGCACCCGCAGGCTGACCCGGGCCCGGGCGGTGGCCGGGACGGCGGCGGCCGAGCCGACCACGGGCGGGCAGTCGATGCCGAGGACGGTGACGGCGGGGCGGGCCCAGAGCCGGTCGGCGACGGTGCCGGAGCCGGTCAGCCGGACGCCGTCCAGCACGCCGGCGTCGGAGCGGAACCGCTCCTCGTCGTAGCCGGCGCCGCTCCAGGTGCCGGTGCAGTCCAGGCCGTCGATCCGGGTGCCGCCGTCGGCGTCGCGCAGCGAGTCGAGCATCCGGATCAGTGCGGCGAGCGCGTCCGGGGCGGCGCCGCCGAACATGCCGGAGTGCAGGTCGCCGCGCAGGGCCTTGGCGGTGACGACGACGTTGGTGACGCCGCGCAGGGAGGTGGTGGCGGTGGGCACGCCGACGGCGGCGTTGCCGGTGTCGCAGACCAGCAGCGCGTCGGCGTGCAACTCCCCGGCGTGCGGCGGCACGTACTGCTCCAGGCCGCCGGTGCCCTGCTCCTCGGAGCCCTCGACGACGAGCTTGAGGCCGACCGGGACGTCGTCGCCGAGCGCCCGCAGCGCGGTGAGGTGCATGACGATGTTGCCCTTGCAGTCGGCGGCGCCGCGCCCGTACCAGCGGCCGTCGCGCTCGGTGAGCTCGAACGGCTTGGAGGTCCAGGCGGATTCGTCGAGCGGGGGCTGGACGTCGTAGTGGCAGTAGAGCAGGACGGTCGGCGCGCCGGGCGGTGGCGGGCGGTGGCCGATCACGGCGTGGCTGCCGTCCGGGGTCTCCTCCAGGTGGACGTCGCGCAGGCCGGCCGCGGCGAAGGCGGCGGCGACCCACTCGGCGGCGTCCCGGCAGTGCTCCGGCGGGTACTGCCGGGGGTCGGCGACGGAGGGGATCGCCACCAGCTCGGCCAGGTCGGCCTTGGCCTGTGGCATCAACCCGGATACGCGGCTGGCGAGTTCGTCGGTCATGCGGGCTCCCGTGGGCTGGCTGCGGGTGGCGGGTGCCAGGTGTGGACGGTCACGTGGGGACCGAATGCGTCGGATTGGCCGTCATGTCGCACCTCCTTCGGTGTCGCGCGGTTCGGCGGACCGTTGCGCGGCCGCCTCGGCCGCCTCGGCCGCCGCGTCCGCCGCGTCCGGTGAACGCCAGCCGGGCCTGCGCAGCCGCAGGAACAGGTACGGGATCAGCAGTCCGAGGACCAGCAGGCTCCGGGAGGGCTGCCGGGGCGGGCCGTACCCGGCCAGTTCACCCGTCTGCCCGGAGCGCCGCATGCGGCGCGCGCCCGCCCGGGTGACCGCGCATCGGTCCCGTCGGCGCGCCGGTGAACGGCGTCGCCGCCCAAACGCGCGGTCCGGGAGCGGGAGTTCGAGCACCCGTGCGGACTCCGGACGGGCACGGAATCATAAATTCCGGGCCGGTTGTCGGTGCGGTGGGACACGATGTCGGGCATGTCGTATGAACTCCAGGCGCTGATCGGCACGTTGGAGCTGCTGACGGTCGCGGCGGCCGAAGTGCCGGCCGCGCGGGTGGCGCCGCTCGCACAAGGACTGGCGCTGATCCCGGCCACTCCCGCGTTCCTGTCCGCCTTCCGGGCCGACGGTGACGAGCGCAAGTCCGAAGGCGGCGCCGGCTTCGCCTGGCACCCGGACGGCTTCGAACTGCGGCTCGCGGCCTGGTCCAAGGCGGGCCCGGTCGCCTGCGTCGAGGCCGACTTCTTCGGCGGCACCGGCACCCAGCGCGCCGCCGTGTGGACCGACGGCCGGCTCGAACTGGGCCCGCTCAGCAGCGCGTTCGAGCCCTTCGCGCCCGGCGGAAGCCCGATCTCCCGCGTCCTGCGGCAGCTCGGCGCCCGGGTGGAGGAGGGGCGGGTGGACGAGTTCGAGGCGGTCGGCCTCGGCGCCCACCGCAGCACCGAGGGCTGGGCGGCGACGGCGGGTTGAGCCGTGCCGGGCCGAGCCACGCCGGGCGCGGGGGCCGCCGCCGGGGTCGCCGCGCCACCGTTCGGCGTACGTGCGGTGGCTGCGTCCGGGTGGCTGCCCCACGGTGTGAGTCAGGCGATCTCGCCCCACTCGTACCGAGAGGAAGCAGTACCCATGCGTGCCACCTGGATGGCCGCCGCGCTGACCGCAGCCCTCGCGCTGACGCCGGTCGCCTCGGCATCCGCCACCGCCGCGGGCAACGGCTCCGCGGCCCCCCGAACCCCCGTCGTCTCGGCCCCGCTCGCCGACGACCCGCTCCCGAGCGTCCCCGTGCCGAGCGTCCCGGCCCCGGCGGTCCCCGCCCTGCCGTCCGTCCCGGCCCCCGCGGTCCCGGCCCTCCCCGCCACCCCGGACCTGTCCGGCATCATCAAGACGGTCACCGATCTGCTGTCGAGCGTGACCTCCTCCGTCCCCGGCGTCGTGGGTCAGCTGCTGGCGACCGTGACCAACCTCCTGTCGGGCCTGCTCGGCTCGCTGCCGGCACCCCCGTCACTGCCGGTGACCGTGCCCTCGGTGACCCCGCCAGCCCCGCCGAAGCTCCCGTCCACGGCCACCCCGGACGGCCGGGACGGCCGGGATACTCGGGGCGGCCGGGATGCCCGGGACGCTCGGGACGTGAACGAGCGGCTCGCCTCCCTCAAGGCACAGGCCCAGGCCCTGGCCGACGCCACGGCGGCCCGTACCGCCCTCCACCCCCACCCCGCCGCCGGCTGACCCCACCCGCCGCACCCCACGGCCCGACGACAAAGGCCCCGGTCCCGCACCCAGGACCGGGGCCTTGCCGTCGCCGCTTCGGATCGGCCGGGAGGGCGTCAGCGGTAGTTCACGAACTGGAGCGCGAAGTCCAGGTCCTTGCCCTTGAGGAGGGCCTGGACGGTCTGGAGGTCGTCGCGGCTCTTGGAGCTGACGCGCAGTTCGTCGCCCTGGACCTGGGCCTTGACGCCCTTGGGACCCTCGTCCCGGATGATCTTCGCGACCTTCTTGGCATCGTCGGTGGTGATGCCCTCCTTCACGTTCGCGAAGATCTTGTACTCCTTGCCGGACAGCTGCGGCTCGGCGGCGTCCAGGGCCTTCAGCGACAGCCCGCGCTTGACGAACTTCGTCTGCAGCACGTCGAGGATGGCCCGGACGCGCTCCTCGCCGTTGGCCTTCATCTCGATCTTCTCGCCGGAGCGGCTGATCTCGGCGCCGACGTTCTTGAAGTCGAAGCGGGTGGCGATCTCACGGGAGGTCTGGTTGATCGCGTTGTCGACCTCCTGCCACTCGACCTTCGAGACGATGTCGAAACTGGAGTCGGCCATGGGTGTTGGTCTCCTTGATGCTCTGGCTTCACTGGCACGGCACGCCGCACCGGGCGCCCCGCCGCCCCAGCCTATCCAGCGGTGCCCCGTCGCCGCCCCCGACAGCCACGCCGAAGGCCTTGATCATCGCGTGACCAATCGAGTGGCGAACCACCCCCCGGCATCGGGTATCGTTTACGGAGTCGAACGGGGCAAGGCCCCGGGAGGCACCAATCCTGGCTGGTTGCCCGAGCGGCCAAAGGGAGCAGACTGTAAATCTGTCGCGCAAGCTACGCAGGTTCGAACCCTGCACCAGCCACCGGATAGAGAAACGGCCTCTGATCTGCGGAAACGTAGATCAGAGGTCGTTTCTTTTTGCTCGAACACCGGTCACGCCGGATGGTCGTTTTGCGTAGTTTGTCCCACCTGGTTTCGCCCGGATCCCGGCCCTGACCAGCGCGTACGGACCAGCTACGGACCAGGATCCGGCGCCAGCGGCGCCGGACGGTTCCGGTTGAGCCGCTTCGAGATCAGCTCGTTGGCGTACTCGACGGTGCCGTGCAGGCACTTCGCGTAGACCCGGAGCATGACGGCGACGCTGTGCCCCGCCCGCCGGGCGACCTCGGTCGGGTCGACTCCGGAGTTCAGCCCGAGCGAGATCCCGGCGTGCCGCAGGTCGTACGGCCGCTTGCCGAGCTTCGTGGCGCAGTCGGCTGGCGAGAGCACCTCGGCGCGGGCCCGCTGCCAGACCACCCCGTAGCCGCTCTCCTGCACCATCCCGCCCCGGGACGTCCGGAACAGCCGCCCGTCGGGCGCGGTGCCGAAGGCGGCGATGTGCTCCCGCAGGATCGCCACCAGCTCGGGCGGGATCGGAACGCGGCGGGTCGCCTTCTCGGCCCGGTGCTTGAGCCCGCGCTTGTCGTGCGACGTCCCGTCGTCCGTCCAGGACGAGCCGACTCGTGGCCGGGTCTCGTCCAGGACGACGTAGCCCCACCCCTCGACCGGGAGGTAGCAAAGCGGGAGGGTGAGGTACACGGCCTCGGCCGGCCGGAGCCAGCCGTAGTAGAGGCAGGCGAAGAAGGCCCGGAGGTGGGCCCCGCGCTTCCCCTGGCGTCCGACTGCCTCGATCAGCAGCGCGGCCTGGTCCTCGTTGACCACCACACCGGGGTCGACCTCCTCCTCGGTCTCCGGCGGCTGCCACTGGACGGTCGGGAGGGGGTTGGCGGTCAGGTAACCCTCCTCGACGGCGTAGCCGAAGAGGTGACCGAGGATCCGGCGCTTGCGCAGGATGACCGAGGGGGCGGCCTTCTTGCCGTCCAACTTCAACGCGAGGGCGTTCAGCAGGCGGCGCACCATCGGCGGATCCTCGAAGGCGGAGACCGGCACGGACTGCTTCTGCACCCACGCCAGGGCCTTGGCCCACTCCGCCGGCGGCTCCTCGCCCCACGCGTTCACGTTGAAGGCCCAGCTGTAGAGCGCCCGGCGGACGACCCGCTTGTCCGGCATGCCGGCCTTCGACTTCACTAGCTCGAACGTGACCGTGGCCAGGGCGTCGGCCCAAGTTGTACGGGTCTTGGCCGGAGCCCCCTCCCAGCGGGCCTCGACGTACTTCCGGCCGAGTTCGTACCAGGTGATCTGCTTCTCCTTGCGAGCGGGCTGCCGGAGGGCGGCCTCGTCATGGAGCCCGTCGACCAGGACCGGTACGGCCATCGGCGCCGTGGCAGGACGGTGATCGTAGTCGACGTGTGCCGAGCGAGGGGGCGGGCGAGGACAGGGGAGAAGAACAGGCCGAGGGCGAGTGTTCCCCCGACCTGCTGGCGGTTGACTTTGATGTTCAGGTCAAGGTGGCACGGGGCGTCCGGCCTGTTCAAGCTGTACATCCTGAGCCGGTCGGAGGCGTTCTTCGGCTTCTACCCGCTCCGCGAGCGCACCGTGTCGATCGACGACAGCGCCCACACCTTCTACGACGTGACCGGCAAGGACACCACCCTGTTCCATCACGCCGCCAGCCCGGACGACGCCTCGCTCGGATCGCAGTACGTCCAGCAGGCCCAGATGTGGTTCGACAGCGTGTGGAGCACGATTGCCTACGAGCGGCAGCCATGACCACCACCCCTCAGCAACTCGCCGACGTGCTGCGGCCGGTGAAGCACGTGCTCCTCGACTTCGACGGAACGGTGTGCTCGGTCTTCGCCAGCCTCCCTGCCCCGGAGGTCGCGCGCCGACTCCGTGAGGGCCTGCTCGCTGCGGGCGAGCAGGCCCCGGCCCGAGGCCGAGGAGGAGAGCGATCCTCTCGCTCTGCTCCGGCTGGTCTTGGACGCCTGGCCTGAGCGCGGACGCCGCGCTGGCCGCGCTGGAGGCCGAAGCCGTCCGGGCCGCCCGCCCGACCCCGGGCGGAGAATCGGTTCTGCGAGCTGCCGTTCACTCAGGTCGGCTGGTTTCCGTGGTCAGCAACAACGCGGGCGAGGCCATCGAGGCCTACCTCGCCGGGTACGGCCTCAGTGCCTACGTGGCCGGCGTCTTCGGACGTGCCCCGGGCGACCCCTCGTCCATGAAGCCGAGCCCGCGCCTCCTGCTCGAAGCCATGAAAGCTGCAGGCGTCGGGCCGGAGCATTGCATCTTCATCGGCGACGCGGCCCGCGATGTCGAGGCCGGGGAGGCCGCCGGCGCCCCGACGATCGGCTACGCCAACAAGCCGGGGAAGGGCGCCAAGCTAGCTGCCGCTGGTGCCGTGGTGATCGTGGACTCGATGGTGCCCATCGCGGACGCCCTGACCCGATGAACAAGATCACGCAACGGGCTGGCCAGCGGCGGGGCACTCCCCGGACCAGTTGACCAGCCCGTTTGCTGTCGTCGGCTGTCAACGTTGGTTGGCCCTGGTCGACCTCACATGGCCCACAGACAGCCCGAGCGGAGGGGCCGGTCTGGCCTCGCCGAAACACCCATCGAGCAGCTGTTCCGCCATGGTGACCACCTGAGCAGCAGCGACCGTTTCGAGTACCTTCCCCCCGTCCGGATCTCCTGGCGCGAGCCCGACGGACACGAGGAGGACATGGCCAGAGGCGCTCGCCTCACGTCAGCCAAGCGAACCTTCGGCTACGTGTTTGCCCAAGAAGCCACGCAGGTCGTGTCTAGAGCACTAACCTGCTCACCCTGGAGAACAGAGCCCGACAGCCTCAGGGCGAGGCTGATCAGGATCCGGTGAGGAGAGTCTCATGGCGCCAGCCCAGACAAATGCCCGAACGCTGCTTATGAGGATTTTTGGCAGCTGGCATGAAGAGAACATCCCGGATTCGTCACCTGACACCGCCTTTGAGATTTTCGCATCCGAGCTCTCTCTGCGCTCATACGGCCTAGGCCTGGAGAACATTCAGGATGGAATCGTCGGAGCAGGCCAAGATGGTGGAATTGATTCAGTATTTACATTCTGGGACGACAATCTTCTCGATGAGGATTCGGAAATTCTTGCCGACTCACGGAGGCCTGGAGAATTTTCTCAGGAACGCCTCCTTGAGCTCTGGGTAGTTCAGGCAAAGCGGAGTCCGTCATTCGAAGAGGCAGCCCTAGACAAGCTCGAAAACACTCTTCGCCGGATCCTCGACCTGAATCAAGACATGGATGGCCTTCGAGGGCTTTACAACGAGAGTCTGCTTGCCCGCGTGGACTTGTTTCGACGAGCTTGGGAAAAGCTTCTAACTCGCCGACCAAAAATCTCCGTGAAGGTGGTATATGCTACGCCTGGAGATCGTCAGGGCGTAGCACCCCAAGTGCTTGTCAAGCAGACCCTGATTCGTCAAGTGGTCGCCGATTTGCTGCCGCCTGAGTCCAACGCAGAATGCCTGCTGGTCGGGGACCGTGAGCTGCTGTCCCGATACAATGAAAAGCCCACGTATTCGCTTCCCATGAAGTTCCAGGAGAACGCCACAAGCGGAGACTCTCACGTCGCCCTCGTGACTCTCGCTGACTACTTTAACCTCATCGCAGATGAAAATCGGAAGCTCCGGCGCCATCTTTTCGACTGGAACGTTCGAGACTACCAGGGGCCCGTGACGGTCAACCAAGAAATTAGAAGGACCCTTGAGAGCGAGGACAGCCCCGAGTTTTGGTGGCTGAACAATGGCGTGACAATCATTTGCAGTGAGGCAACGACCGCAGGAAAGACCTACTCGATGACGGATATTCAGATCGTTAATGGTCTGCAATCCAGTCACACCATCTATGAGGTCTTGCGGGATAATCCGGAATCTGCGGCCGGCGATCGAATGATCCTTGTTCGGATTATTTCGACAACGGATCGGAAGACGCGGGATCAAGTAATTCGGGCGACCAATAGGCAGACTCCAGTCAATGAGGCGTCACTTCGGGCCACGGATGAGATTCAGCGGAATATCGAAGGCTATTTCCTGGTGAACGGCTGGTATTACGATCGGCGCAAGAACTTCTACAAGAACGAGGGCAAAGACCCTGCCAAGATCATCGGAATTCCATTGCTTGGCCAAGCGCTGACGGCAATGGGACTTTGCCGTCCAGATAAGGCTCGCGGAAAGCCCTCTTCACTGCTCAAGAATGACGATGACTATATCTCCGTATTCAATTCAAGCGTCAACTTGGACGTATTTCTCTGGGCTGCTCGAACGCAACGGCTGGTGGATGTTTTCCTTCATTCTGACCACGCGAATGCCACTCAGGCCGAGCGAAACAATCTGAAATTCCACCTGTCTATGCTTGTGGCCGTAGAGTTGGCCGGAGGCCGTATTCATCGACCTCAGCAACTCGAAAGGGTCCTTGTGGGATCGCAATCGCTTGACGACGATTTCATCGCCGATCGGCTAGTCGTCCTGAAGCGGCTGACAGGGGACTTTCTGGCCGCCGGAACAACAACGCTAGAGAAGGCCGCCAAGAATCAGCAGTTCACCAACTACATTCTTAGCCGTTTGAACGTCTAATTGGCTGTCGGGAAAGCCGTGAACACGCGGATAGTGGGCTGCCTGGCCGACACCCTGCCTGGGGTGGGGTCAAGCATGACCGGGGCACGCACGTAGCGCCGCCAGCGTACCCCGGGTCGAGCGGGTGGTTCCCTCCTCGATCGGGCACTTCGCTGACCCCTGGAGTTTCCGGGTACGCCCTTGGGTGTCTGGCCGAGGGGGCTCCCTGCGACCCGAACACGATCATCACGACGAGGCTGCACCCGTGTACCTGCCCTGAGCCCCTCCGAGAGAGGGCTGGGGTCCGGGCGGAGCCCCGTGTGCTTCGACGTCTGCTTGCCCCGGCGGGTCGCATTCGTTGGCAGGCGTCGCCGGGACCATGATCCGGACCAGGCGCGGACCAGATTCGGTCCGTGATCAGGAGCTGCCTGGTCAGCGGCCTGTAAATCTGTCGCGCAAGCTACGCAGGTTCGAACCCTGCACCAGCCACCGGATGGAGAACAGCCCCTGATCTGCGGAAACGCGGATCAGGGGCTGTTTTCGTTTTTCTCCGCGTTCCGCCCGGCGGGTCGATCGGGTGGCGACTTATTGCACATTGCTTGCAATTACAGGTGGCAGGCAGCAGAGTGGGGCCACGGGGGTGGGAGTCCTTCCCGTCTTCCCAAGCGGCGACCGCCGTGACGTGGCCCGCCCACCCCCGTCCAGACCTTCCCCCGTGCGCCCGCCGCGCTCCCGTCGTGCCTCCGGGCGCGGCGTCAACGACGCGTAAAAGGCGTTCCCGGCCGCGTCAGGATCGCGTAGGGGCCGGAGTCCCGCCGGGGCCGTGACCCGCAGGATCGGAGCAACTACCGACTGCGGAGGTCCCGTCGATGTCCAGCGCCATCTCCACCCCGGCCGTCGAGGCCGACCCCCAGCCCCCGGACGCCGGCGCGGGTGACGAACGGCACCGCCTCTCGGCCCTCGGCGGCCTGGCCGCCCTCTCGCTGGACGCCATGGCCTCGGTGGCGTACGGGCCGGAGTCGATCGTCCTGGTGCTCGCCGCGGCCGGGGCGTACGGGCTGGGCTTCACGCTCCCCGTCACGGTGGCGATAGCCGTCCTGCTGGCCGTGCTGGTGGCGTCCTACCGACAGGTGATCGCGGCCTTCCCGGACGGCGGCGGGTCGTACGCGGTGGCCAAGGAGCACCTGGGCCGCCGGACCGCTCTCACGGCCGCGGCCTCGCTGGTCATCGACTACATCCTGAACGTCGCGGTCTCGGTGACGGCCGGCGTGGCCGCGCTCACCTCGGCCGTGCCGGGCCTGTACGACGACCGGGTCTGGCTCTGCCTCGGCGTGCTGGCCCTGGTGACGGCCGTCAACCTCCGCGGCATCGCCGAGTCGGCCCGCTGGTTCATGGCGCCGACCGCCGTCTTCGTCCTCTCGATCATGGCGATCATCGTGGTCGGCCTGTTCCGGGACGCCCCCGCCAGCACCGCGGCCGCCGCCGGCCACGCGTCCGTGCTGGCCGAGAACGCGACCACCGTCGGCGCACTGCTCCTGCTGAAGGCCTTCGCGGCCGGCTGCTCGGCGCTGACCGGCGTCGAGGCGGTGGCCAACGCCGTCCCCTCCTTCCGTATGCCGCGCGTCAAGCGCGCCCAGCACACCGAGGTCGCGCTGGGCGCGCTGCTCGGCGTGATGCTGATCGGACTGGCCGTGCTGATCGGCCGCTTCCACCTCCAGCCGGTCGAGGGCGTCACCGTGCTCGCCCAGCTGGCCGACGCCTCGCTCGGGCACGGCGCCGCGTTCTACGTCGTCCAGTTCTCCACCGTGGTCCTGCTCGGCCTGGCCGCCAACACCTCCTTCGGCGGCCTGCCCGTCCTGCTCCACCTGCTGGCCCGGGACAACCACCTCCCGCACGTGTTCGCGCTGCGCGCCGACCGGCAGGTGCACCGGCACGGCGTCCTCTTCCTCGCGATCGTCTCGGCGGCGCTGCTGGTCGGCTCCGGCGGTGACGTCAACAGCCTGGTGCCGCTGTTCTCCATCGGCGTTTTCGTCGGCTTCACGATCTGCCAGGTCGGCATGGTCAAGCACTGGTACCTGCACCGGCCGGCCAACTGGCGGTGGAAGGCCGCGCTGAACGGCTTCGGCGCCGTGCTCACCGGTGTCGCGACGCTCGTCGTGACCGGCACCAAGTTCACCGAGGGCGCCTGGGGCATCGTGGTGGCGCTGCCGCTGCTGGTGCTGCTCTTCGAGCTGATCCACCGCGGCTACGAGCGGATCGGCGAACGCCTGGAGCTGGGCCGGGTGCCCGGCGCGGTGGTCCGCCGGCGCAGCCTGGTCGTCGTCCCGGTGACGGCGATCACCCGGCTCACCAGGGACGGCCTGTCGGCGGCGCTGTCGCTCGGCGACGAGGTCATGGCGGTGACCGTCGTGCACGAGCGGGCCGAGGCCGAGGCGCTGCGGCGGGACTGGGAGCTGTGGGACCCGGGCGTGCCGCTGGTGGAGATCCCGGACGGCCACCGCCGGCTGGGCCAGCCGATCGCGGAGTTCGTCAACAGGCTGGGGGAGGAGCACGCGTACGACCGCCTGACGGTGCTGATCCCCGAGGTGGAGCCCGCCCACTGGTACCAGCGGGCGCTGCAGAACCGGCGGGGCGCCGTGATCGACCGCGCCCTGCGCCGGAGCACCGACGCGGTCGTGTGCCGCCTGCGCATGAGGATGTGACCGGCGCCCCCACCGCACCCAGTACGCACCTGACCTGCACATTCGGATACGAACGGTCCCGGACGGCACGCCCCGTCCGGGACCGTTCCGCGTCCTGGCACCCGTCCGCGTCAAGGTCGCGTCAACGTCCACCGTTCACCCGTATGGAGGGCGTCAGGAACCCATAACGCCCCTCTGATGGCTGGTTTGCTGCTTCAGCCGGTCTTCCGCCGGTGCCGCGATCAGCCCCCCGGCCGGTCGCGGCAGTCTCCCGAACCACGCTGGTGGAGCCCATGTCCGACCTCATCTACGTCGGTGTCACGGTCGCCGTGTTCGCCGTCATCGCCCTGATCGCGCGGGGGGTGGAGAAGCTGTGAGCGCTGAGAACCTCGCAGGTCTGATCGTGGCCGTCGCTCTCGTCGGCTACCTCGTCGTCGCGCTGATCTTCCCGGAGAAGTTCTGACATGGGATCCACTCTCGCTGGCTGGTTGCAGGCCATCGCCCTCGTCGGCGCGCTGGCCCTGTGCTACCGCCCCCTCGGCGACTACATCGCCGGGCTCCTCACCTCGGCCAAGCACCTCAGAGTCGAGCGCGGCATCTACAAGGTGATCGGCGTGGACGGCGACGCCGACCAGCGCTGGCCGGTCTACCTCCGCTCGGTGCTGGCCTTCTCGGCGGTCTCCGTCCTCTTCCTCTACGCCCTGATCCGGCTGCAGACCTTCCTCCTGCTGAACCTGGGTGTTCCGCAGATGGAGGGCCACCAGGCCTGGAACACCGCGATCTCGTTCGTCACCAACACCAACTGGCAGTCCTACAGCGGCGAGTCCGCGATGGGCCACCTGGTGCAGATGATGGGCCTGGCGGTGCAGAACTTCGTCTCCGCGGCCGTCGGCATCGCCGTCGTCGCCGCGCTGATCCGGGGCTTCACGCGCAACCGCACCGACCGCGTCGGCAACTTCTGGGTGGACCTCACCCGGATCTCGCTGCGGCTGCTGCTGCCGCTGTCGATCGTCTTCGCCCTGGTGCTGGCCGCCAGCGGCGTGATCCAGAACTTCCACGGCTTCACCGACGTGCACACCCTGTCGGGCGAGGTCCAGAAGATCCCGGGCGGCCCGGTGGCCTCCCAGGAGGTCATCAAGCTCCTGGGCACCAACGGCGGCGGCTTCTTCAACGCCAACTCGGCGCACCCGTTCGAGAACCCGACCGGTTTCTCGAACCTGGTCGAGATCTTCCTGCTCCTGGTGATCGCCTTCGCCCTGCCGCGCACCTTCGGCCGGATGGTCGGCGACAACCGCCAGGGCTACGCGATCGTCGCCGTGATGGGTCTGTTCTGGGTCGCCTCGGCCGCCCTGCTCACCTTCGCCGAGTCGCAGCACGGGGGCACCGCCCTGCAGGCCGCGGGCGCCGCGATGGAGGGCAAGGAGCAGCGCTTCGGCATCGCGGCCAGCTCGCTGTTCGCCGCTTCGACGACGCTGACGTCGACGGGTGCGGTCAACTCCTTCCACGACTCGTTCACGCCGTTCGGCGGCGGTCTGACGATCTTCAACATGATGCTGGGTGAGATCGCGCCCGGCGGTACCGGATCCGGCCTGTACGGCATGCTGGTGCTGGCCATCGTCGCGGTCTTCGTGGCCGGCCTGATGGTCGGGCGCACCCCCGAGTACCTGGGCAAGAAGCTCGGCGGCCGCGAGATGAAGTTCGCCTCGCTGTACATCCTCACCACCCCGACCATCGTGCTGGTCGGCACCGGTGTGGCGATGGCCCTGCCGGGCGAGCGGGCCGGGATGCTCAACTCGGGCGCCCACGGCTTCTCCGAGGTGCTGTACGCGTTCACCTCGGCCGCCAACAACAACGGCTCGGCCTTCGGTGGCATCACCGTCAACACCGACTGGTACGACACCGCGCTCGGTCTGGCGATGGTCTTCGGCCGCTTCCTGCCGATCGTCTTCGTCATGGCGCTGGCCGGATCGCTCGCCCAGCAGCAGCCGGTCCCGGCCACTCCGGGCACCCTGCCCACTCACAAGCCGCTGTTCGTGGGTCTGCTGTCCGGCGTGATCCTGATCGTCGTCGGCCTCACCTACTTCCCGGCCCTGGCTCTCGGGCCGATCGCGGAAGGTCTCTCCTGATGTCCACCCCTACGCTCACCCCCGCACCGGCCGACAAGGCCGAGGCCGCCGCCGGCTCGCACAGAGTGTCCAGCGGGCTGCTCGACCCGAAGCTGCTGCTCACCTCGCTGCCGGACGCGGTGAAGAAGCTCGACCCCCGGGTGATGGTCAAGAACCCGGTCATGTTCGTGGTCGAGGTCGGCTCGGTCGTCACCACCGTTTCCGCGATCGCCCACCCGTCGGTCTTCGCCTGGTCGATCACCGTCTGGCTGTGGCTCACCACGATCTTCGCCAACCTGGCGGAGGCCGTCGCCGAGGGCCGCGGCAAGGCCCAGGCCGACACCCTGCGCAAGACCAAGACCGAGTCGGTCGCCCGCCGCCTGCTGGACTGGCCGAAGAGCCAGGCCGAGGAGGAGGTCCCCGGGACCGCGCTCCAGCTGGGCGACCACGTGGTGGTCGAGGCCGGGCAGATCATCCCGGGCGACGGTGACGTCGTCGAGGGTGTCGCCTCGGTCGACGAGTCGGCGATCACCGGCGAGTCCGCGCCGGTGATCCGCGAGTCCGGCGGCGACCGCAGTGCCGTCACCGGCGGTACGAAGGTGCTGTCGGACCGGATCGTGGTGAAGATCGCCTCGGAGCCCGGCAAGTCGTTCATCGACCGGATGATCGCCCTCGTCGAGGGCGCCGCCCGGCAGAAGACGCCGAACGAGATCGCGCTCAACATCCTGCTGGCCTCGCTGACCATCGTCTTCCTGGTCGCGGTCGTCACGCTCCAGCCGATGGCGACCTTCGCGGGCGCCCCGCAGTCGATGATCGTCCTGGTCGCCCTGATCGTGGCGCTCATTCCGACCACCATCGGCGCGCTGCTGTCCGCGATCGGCATCGCCGGCATGGACCGCCTGGTGCAGCGCAACGTGCTGGCGATGTCCGGCCGCGCCGTCGAGGCCGCCGGCGACGTCAACACCCTGCTGCTCGACAAGACCGGCACCATCACCCTGGGCAACCGCCAGGCCGCCGAGTTCCTGCCCGCCCCGGGCGTGGAGACCGGCGAGCTGGCCAGTGCCGCGCAGCTGTCCTCGCTCGCGGACGAGACCCCCGAGGGCCGCTCGATCGTGGTCCTGGCGAAGACCGAGTACGGCCTGCGGGCCCGCGCCCAGGGCGAGCTGACGCACGCCACCTGGGTCCCGTTCACCGCCCAGACCCGCATGTCGGGCGTGGACCTGGACGAGCCCGAGGGTGTTCACCAGGTCCGCAAGGGTGCGGCCGGCGCCGTCACCAACTGGGTGAACGAGAACGGCGGTTCGGTCGGCGGCGAGGTCGCCACCCTGGTCGACGGCATCTCCGCGGCCGGCGGCACCCCGCTGGTGGTCGCCACGAAGATCGCCGACGCTCCGGCCAAGGTCCTCGGGGTCATCCACCTCAAGGACGTGGTCAAGGAGGGCATGCGCGAGCGCTTCGACGAGCTGCGCCGGATGGGCATCAAGACCATCATGATCACGGGCGACAACCCGCTGACCGCCAAGGCGATCGCGGAGGAGGCCGGCGTGGACGACTTCCTCGCCGAGGCCACGCCCGAGGACAAGATGGCCCTGATCAAGAAGGAGCAGGAGGGCGGCAAGCTGGTCGCGATGACCGGCGACGGCACCAACGACGCCCCCGCGCTCGCCCAGGCCGACGTCGGCGTCGCGATGAACACCGGGACCATGGCGGCCAAGGAGGCCGGCAACATGGTCGACCTCGACTCCAACCCGACCAAGCTGATCGAGATCGTCGAGATCGGCAAGCAGCTGCTCATCACCCGCGGCGCGCTGACCACGTTCTCGATCTCGAACGACGTGGCCAAGTACTTCGCGATCATCCCCGCGATGTTCGCCGGCGTGTACCCGGGCCTGCGGCACCTCAACATCATGGGCCTGCACAGCCCGCAGTCCGCGATCACCTCGGCGATCATCTTCAACGCCCTGGTCATCATCGGCCTCATCCCGCTCGCCCTGCGCGGCGTCCGTTACCGTCCTTCCGACGCGAGCTCCCTGCTGAGCCGCAACATCGGGATCTACGGCATCGGCGGACTGATCGTGCCGTTCGTCGGAATCAAGCTGATCGACCTCGTCGTCCAGTTCATCCCCGGCCTCAGCTGACGCAGGGAAAGGAAAGAAGCATCATGTCCAAGCCCCTGCCGACGACCGTCCGCACCCACTTCACCGCGCTGCGGATGCTGCTGGTCCTGACGGTGATCCTCGGGATCGCGTACCCGCTGCTGGTCACCGGCATCTCGCAGGTCGCCTTCAGCGACAAGGCCAACGGCTCGATCGTGAAGTCCGACGGCAACCAGGTCGGTTCGAGCCTGCTCGGCCAGAACTACAACCTGCCGAAGAAGAACCCGGACGACCCGAAGGAGGAGCCGGTGCCGGACCCGAAGTGGTTCCAGCCCCGCCCCTCCGCGAACAACTACGCCGGCGACAACTCGGGCGCCTCCAACCTCGGCCCGAACAGCGACGACCTGCTGAAGGCCGTCAACGACCGCCGCGCCGCGGCCGCCGAGTTCGACGGCGTCGACCCGGCGAGCGTCCCGGCGGACGCGCTGGAGGCCTCCGGCTCCGGCCTCGACCCGCACATCTCGGTGGCCTACGCCAAGGAGCAGGTCAACCGGGTCGCCAGGGAGCGCAAGCTCCCGGTGGAGACGGTCGCCAAGCTGGTCGACACGTACACCGAAGGCCGTTCCCTCGGTTTCCTCGGCCAGGAGGGCGTCAACGTCGTCCTCCTCAACAAGGCGCTGGCGGAACAGAAGTGACAGCCCTACCGCTGGAGCTGTGAAACGGGCCGACCCGGGCGGGGCACCAACCCCCGCCCGGGTCGGCCGCCGTACACCCCGACCCCGGTGCGGGGCCGCCCTGGCAGGCCGCCCCGCAGGACACGAAAGAGCAGCGCCCATGGCCCGCGACCTCACGCCCGGCACCGGCACCCGCAGCGGCCGGCTGCGGGTGTACCTGGGTTCCGCCCCCGGGGTCGGCAAGACCTACCGGATGCTGGACGAGGCGCGGCGCAGACAGGAGCGCGGCGCCGACGTCGTGGTCGGGTACATCGAGTGCCACGGCCGCCGGCACACCGAGGGCATGCTGGCCGGCCTGGAGGTCCTGCCGCGGGTCCACCGCTCCTACCGGGAAGCCGAGTTCGAGGAGATGGACCTCGACGGCGTGCTCGCCCGCCGCCCGTCCGTCGTCCTCGTCGACGAGCTCGCGCACACCAACATCCCCGGCGGCCGCAACGCCAAGCGCTGGCAGGACGTCGAGGACCTGCTCGCCGCCGGCATCGACGTCATCAGCACCGTCAACATCCAGCACCTGGAATCGCTGAACGACGTCGTCCAGAAGATCACCGGGATCCCGCAGCGGGAGACCGTCCCGGACGAGGTGGTCCGCCGGGCCGACCAGATCGAACTCGTCGACATGGCCCCGCAGGCGCTGCGCCGCCGCATGGCCCACGGCAACGTCTACAAGGCGGAGAAGGTGGACGCCGCGCTCTCCAACTACTTCCGGGTCGGCAACCTCACCGCCCTGCGCGAACTCGCCCTGCTGTGGGTCGCCGGGCGGGTCGACGAGGGCCTGCGCGACTACCGGGCCAACCACAACATCGACCGCGTCTGGGAGACCCGCGAACGCGTCGTGGTCGCCCTCACCGGCGGCCCCGAGGGCGAGACGATCATCCGCCGCGCCGCCCGGATCGCCGACCGCACCGCCGGGGGCGACCTCCTCGCCGTCCACGTGACCAGGAGCGACGGCCTGGCCGGCGCCTCCTCCGGCGCGCTCGCCCAGCAGCGGCAGCTGGTCGAGACCCTCGGCGGCAGCTACCACGTGGTGGTCGGCGACGACATCCCCACCGCGCTGCTGGCCTTCGCCCGCGCCCACGACGCCACCCAGCTGGTCCTCGGCACCAGCCGCCGCGGCCGGATCAGCCGCTTCCTCACCGGCCCCGGCATCGGCGAGACCACCGTGGACGCGTCCGAGGACATCGACGTCCACATGGTCACCCACGAGTTCACCCGCCGCGGCCGGCTGCCCTCGCTCGGCCGGCGCCACTCCAAGCGCCGCACCATCGCCGGCTACGCGGCCGGCTTCGTGGTGCCCTGGATCCTGACCGGGATCCTCTCCCAGGCGCACCACAGCGTGAACCTCACCACCGACGCGCTGATCTTCCAACTCGGCGTGGTCATCGTCGCCCTGCTCGGCGGCGCCACCTCGGCGCTGCTGGCCGCCGTCATCGCCTCGGTGCTGCTCAACTACTTCTTCATCCCGCCCGTCCACACCCTGACCATCACCGAGACGAACAACATCGTCGCCCTGGTGGTCTTCGCCGCCGTCGCGCTGGCCGTCTCCACCGTCGTCGACCACGCCGGCCGGCTCACCAGCCGGGCCGCCCGCGCCACCGCCGAGGCCGAGACCCTCTCCACCCTGGCGGGCAGCGTGCTGCGCGGCGCCGACGCGCTGCCCGCGCTGCTGGAGAAGTCCCGGACGGCCTTCGGCATGGACGCCGTCGCCCTGCTCTCCCGCACCGGCGGCGAGGTGCTGGCCCACTCCGAGGCCGAACACCCGGGCGAGCCGGGCGGGGAGACCACCGAGGTGCCGGTCGGCACCGACGCCGTCCTGGTCCTCACCGGCCGCCGGCTGCCCGCCGCCGACCAGCGCGTCCTCACCGCCTTCGCCGCCCACGTCGCCGCCGCCCTGGAGCGCGACCGGCTGGCCGTCGTCGCCGCCGAGGTCGAGCCGATCAAGGCCGCCGACCGGATGCGCACCGCCCTGCTCGCCGCCGTCAGCCACGACCTGCGCACCCCGCTGGCCGCCGCGCTCGCCTCGGTCGGCTCGCTGCGCAGCCCCGACGTCGAGTTCTCGCCCGAGGACCAGGCCGAACTCCTCGCCACCGCCGACGAGTCGCTGGTCAAGCTCACCCGCCTGGTCGACAACCTGCTCGACATGAGCCGCCTCCAGGCCGGCGCCCTCACCCTGCACCTCACCGAGACCCACCTCGACGAGATCCTGCCCCGGGCGCTGGACAGCCTCCCCGACCCGTACGCGCCGGTCCAGCCGCTCGACCTCGACACCGCCCCGCCGGTGCTCGCCGACCCGCCGCTGCTGGAGCGCGTCCTCGCCAACGTGATCACCAACGCGCTGCGCCACAACGCGCCCGGCGCGCCCGTCCTGGTCACCGCCAGCCACCACGCCGACCAGGTCGAGATCCGGGTGATCGACCGCGGGCCCGGCATCGCCCCCGAGGACCGGGACCGGGTCTTCCTGCCGTTCCAGCGCCTCGGCGACACCGACAACACGACCGGCGTCGGCCTCGGCCTCGCCCTCTCGCGCGGCCTCGCCGAAGCCATGGGCGGCAGCCTGGAGGTCGAGGACACCCCCGGGGGCGGCACCACCATGCTGCTCACCCTGCCCGCAGCCGCCACTCGGGAGGAGCCTGAACATGAGTGAGCGAAGCGAACGAATCATCGAGAGGTGCGTGTTTCGCGAAGCGACCGCCGAGCGAAGCGAGGTGGCCGCATGAGTGAAATTCTGATCGTCGACGACGAACCCGCTCTACTGCGGACGTTGCGGATCAACCTCAGCGCCCGGCACTACGCCGTCCGGACGGCCGCCAGCGGCGGTGAGGCGCTCGACCGCGCCGCCCGCACCAGCCCGGACGCCGTCCTGCTCGACCTCGGCCTGCCGGACGTCGACGGCATGGACGTCCTGCGCGGCCTGCGCAGCCACAGCGCGATGCCGATCATCGTGCTGTCCGGCCGCTCCGGCGCCGCCGACAAGGTGGGCGCCCTCGACGCCGGCGCCGACGACTACCTCACCAAGCCCTTCCAGATGGAGGAGCTGCTGGCCCGGCTGCGCGCGGTGCTGCGCCGGCCCTTAGGCGGCCTCCCGCTGCTCCAGCCGGTCATCGGCGACCACACCGTGGACCTCGCCGCCACCACCGTCACCGGCCCGTCCGGCCCGGTGCGGCTCACCCCGACGGAGTGGCGCATCCTCGCCCTGCTGCTCGCCAACCCGGGCCGGCTCGTGCCCGGACGGCAGATCCTGCGCGAGGTGTGGGGGCCGGCCCAGGAGGAGCGCGGCAACTACCTGCGGGTCTACCTGGCCGGGCTGCGCCGCAAGCTGGAGCGGGACCCGGCCCGGCCGCGGCACCTGATCACCGAACCGGGCATCGGGTACCGCTACGAGCCCTGACGGGACGGCCGCGTCGTCAAAGGACCGTCAAGCCGTCAAAGGCCCGTCAAGAGGCGCCGGTTCACCGACAGGAGGGCGTCAAGGCCGGTCGGGAGCGGTCGTCCGCGGGCGTAGCGTCAGTGCTGTCCGAGCGGGCGCCGGCTCCAATGTGGGGGAGGCCGGGGCCCGCTCCCGCCGCCGCAAGGCGGCCAGCAGGTGGGGGAGGGGCGCGCAACTGTCCATTGCGCGCCCCTACGCCTTTTCCGGCCCTGCGCCTATCGGGGAACGGGACTCAGCCCCCGCCGCTGCTCCCCGACTGCCGCGGCAGCGCCAGCGCCACGGTGTCCGCGAACTCCCGTACGGCGCTGGTCCGGCTGACCACCCGCCCGCTGTGCACCACCAGCCGGCTGTGCCCGCCCGCGAGCGCCCCGGCCAGGCTGTCCCCGCGCACCGCCAGGAGCTCCGCCGGGAACCCGGCGTCCACCCGCACCGGCGGCAGTCCGAGCGCCGCCCGGGCCCGGTTCGCCACCGCGTCGTACGCCTCGTCCGGGCCCAGCGCCCCGCTCGCCGCCAGCAGGTACGCGGCCTCCAGCGGATCCGCCCGGCCGACCGGGTTCGACTGGTCCCGCAGCGTGCCGCTGCCCGCCGACAGCTCGACCCGGGCCTCCGTCAACTCCCTGAGCAGGCCGGGACGCAGGCCCGTCGGCGGGCCTTCGAGACCGGAGCAGCCGCCGTTCTGCGGCAGGCACACCACCCGCACCCCCGCGGTGGCCAGCACCGTCGCCGCGCCGCGGGCCAGCGACCCGCACGGGCCGAGCGTCACGCGCGGCTGCAGCGGAGCCAACGCGCCGACCAGGCGGGCGAGTTGGGCCGGATCGGCGGCGGTGGTGTGGAGGTCCACCGGGCAGTCCGCCTCGCGGGCGGCCTCCAGCAGCACCTGCACGTACCCGGCCGGATCCGGGTCCAGCTCCGGGCAGCCGCCGGCCGCGGTGGCGCCCAGCTTGAGCGCGTCGCGCAGCTGCGCCCGGCCGTCCGCCCCGGCCCGGCCGGTCAGCAGCCGGGGCATCGCCACCGCCTGGAGCTCGGCCAGCCCGCGCAGCGCCTGCCGGGCGGTGAGCACCGCCTCCAGCCGGCCCAGCCCGTGCACGTCGCCGATCCGGACGTGGGTGCGCTGGGCGGTGGCGCCGTAGCCGAGCGAGGTGAGCGCGGCCTCGGTGATCCGCCGGGTGAGGTCGGCGGGCGTCTCGGGCGGCGGGGTGGGCAGTGCGGCGGAGAAGGCGACGTCGTAGTGGGCGTGCGCCTCGACGGGGGCGGGCAGCAGCAGGTAGCCCTTGAGGTCGATCTTGGCGCCGGTGGTGACGGTGGGCGTGCCCGGCATGGCGGGCAATGGGCCGAGGCTGCCCACGGTGCCGACGGCCTGGATCCGGTCGCCGCTGATCCGGACGTCCACCACCCGCCCGTCGGCCAGCCGGGCGCCGGTGAGCAGGAGGACCGGGCCGTGCCCGAGCGGGTTGGCCGCCGGGCCGGGCCCCTGGTGCGGCCCGTCGGCGGCTGCGCTGTCCATCGCCGGCTCCTTCTCGCGCTGGGGCCCGTCGGGTGGCAGGCCGTCCCGATCAATGAGGGTCGAGCCTATGGGGCCGGGGGGCGGGGCGCCGGGAGGCGGGCATTAGTCGTATCGGGTCGGGCCGCGTGGCTCGCAGGCCGCTCGAACGCGGTGCCTTGGATCGCTCGTCCGTGCACCGCGCCCACCTGCGGTCTTCGCGGCCGGATACGGATTTCACCTCTGGGCGCGGAACGTGTAATCTCTTCCTCGTTCGCCCCTATAGCTCAGTCGGTAGAGCGTCTCCATGGTAAGGAGAAGGTCTGCGGTTCGATTCCGCATGGGGGCTCTGGTGAAAAGCAGTCAGCTTCGGCTGTGCTGCGGATCACTGTGGCGGTGTAGCTCAGTTGGTAGAGCAAGCGGCTCATAATCGCTGTGTCACCGGTTCAAGTCCGGTCACCGCTACCCCGCGTAGTCGGTCGGGAGATCGCACTCCCGGTCGGCTACTCTTGTTGTGTTCTTATTCGTTGTCCAAGGAAGGCACTCCCGTGGCTGCCACCGATGTCCGCCCGAAGATCACGCTGGCCTGCGTGGAGTGCAAGGAGCGGAACTACATCACCAAGAAGAACCGGCGTAACGACCCGGACCGTCTTGAGATGAAGAAGCACTGCCCCCGCTGCAACTCGCACACCGCGCACCGCGAGACCCGCTGACCCTCCCGTAGGGCATCGGGCCTGTGTGAATCCAGGTCTCATACTCCGGGCCGCATCCCTCACTGGGTTGCGGCCCGGAGTTTTTTTCGTACCCACCGCTTCGTATCCACCGCGTCCTCGAGGAGTTGCCGCCATGGCGCTCGATCCCTCCTTCATCGGGCGGACCTATCCGCCGACCGAGCCCTACGAGGTCGGTCGCGAGAAGATCCGTGAGTTCGCCGTCGCCGTCGGTGACCACAACCCGGCCTACACCGACCCCGAGGCGGCCAAGGCGCTCGGCCACCCCGACGTGATCGCCCCGCCGACGTTCCCCTTCCTGATCACCTACCGGGCCGCGGCCCAGGTGGTCGAGGACCCGGAGCTGGGCCTGGACTTCACCCGGGTGGTCCACGGCGACCAGAAGTTCGCCTACACCCGCCCGGTGCGGGCCGGCGACCGGCTGTCGGTCGACGTGACCATCGACAACATCAAGTCGCTGGCGGGCAACGACGTGCTCACCGTCCGCGGCGAGGTGACGGACGCGACCGGCGAGCACGTGGTGACGTCGGTCATGACCCTGGTGGCCCGGGCCGCCGACGAGGCGGGGGAGTGAGCCCGATGGCGATCAGCTACGACGAGGTCGAGGTCGGCACCGAGCTGCCGGCGCAGTCCTTCCCCGTGACGCGCGACACCCTGGTGCGCTACGCGGGCGCCTCCGGCGACTTCAACCCGATCCACTGGAACGAGAAGTTCGCGCTGGAGGTCGGCCTGCCCGACGTCATCGCCCACGGCATGTTCACCATGGCCGAGGCGATCCGGGTGGTCACCGACTGGGTCGGCGACCCGGCGGCCGTGGTCGAGTACGGCGTCCGCTTCACCCGCCCGGTCCCCGTCCCGAACGACGGCGTCGGCTCGGTGATCGAGGTCTCCGGCAAGGTCGCCAAGCTCCTCGACGACCGCAGGGTCCAGGTCGACCTCGTCGCCACCTTCGGCGGCCAGAAGGTCCTCGGCATGTCCCGGGCCGTCGTCCGCCTCGGCTAGGACCCGTACCGGGTGGAAGGGGTGCCGGGCGGTGCTCCTTCCACCCGTACGCTGGGGGGCGTGCTGGTAGAAAACGACGCCCCCCTTGCCCCGCTGACCACGCTCCGGCTCGGCGGGCCGGCCCGCAGGCTGGTCACCGCGCACACCGACGACGAGGTCGTCGCCGCCGTCCGCGAGGCCGACGCGGCGGGCGAGCCGCTGCTGGTGATCGGCGGCGGCTCGAACCTGGTGATCGGCGACGCCGGCTTCCCCGGCACGGTGCTGCGGATCACCACCACCGGCTTCGCGCTGGACGGGACGGTCCTGGAGCTGGCGGCCGGCGAGGTCTGGTCGGCGGCGGTCGAGCGGACCGTCCTCGACCACGGCCTGGCGGGCATCGAGTTCCTGGCCGGCATCCCCGGCTCGGCCGGTGCCACGCCGGTGCAGAACGTCGGCGCGTACGGCCAGGAGGTCGCGCAGACGATCACCGAGGTCGTCGCGTACGACCGCACCGCCGACGAGGTCGTCACGCTGGCGAACGACGCGTGCGGGTTCTCCTACCGGCACAGCCGCTTCAAGGCGGAGCCGGACCGCTACGTCGTGCTGCGGGTGCGCTTCGCCCTCGCGGACCACGACGGCCTCTCCAGCCCGGTGAAGTACGCCGAGGTGGCGAAGCACTTCGGCGTCGAGCAGGGCGAGCGGGTGCCGCTGGAGAAGGCCCACGACGCGGTGCTCGGGCTGCGCGCCGGCAAGGGCATGGTCCTGGACCCGGCGGACCACGACACCTGGTCGGCCGGTTCCTTCTTCACCAACCCGGTGCTCACGGCCGCGCAGTACGAGTCCTTCCGCACCCGTCCGGGCACCGGGAACGCCCCCGCCTACCCGGCGCCGGAGGGCTGCACCAAGACCTCGGCCGCGTGGCTGATCGACAAGGCCGGCTTCGGCAAGGGCTACGGCAGCGGTCCGGCCACGCTCTCCACCAAGCACACCCTGGCCCTGACCAACCGCGGCTCCGCCACCGCCGAGGACCTGCTCGCACTCGCCCGGGAGATCCGGGACGGCGTGCGGGCGGCCTTCGGGGTGGAGCTCGTCAACGAGCCGGTGATGGTGGGCGTGCGGCTCTAGGACCCGTCCACGGGGCCGTGCCCGTCGGCCAGCCAGGCGTCGATGTCCGCCAGGAGCTCCTTGCGGACGGCCTCCGGCGCGCACGAGCCGCGGACGGACTGGCGGGCCAGCTCGGCGAGTTCGGCGTCGGTGAAGCCCAGCACGTCGCGGGCCAGGTCGTACTGGGCGGCCAGCCGGCTGCCGAACAGCAGCGGGTCGTCCGCGCCGAGCGCGAGCGGCACCCCGGCGTCGAACAGCTTGCGCAGCGGGACCTCGTCCGGGTGCTCGTAGACGCCCAGCGAGACGTTGGACGACGGGCAGACCTCGCAGGTGACCTGCCGGGCGGCCAGCCGCTCCATCAGCCGCGGGTCCTCGGCGGCCCGGACGCCGTGGCCGATCCGGCCCGCGCCCAGGTCGTCCAGGCAGTCCCGGACGGACTCCGGGCCGGCCAGCTCGCCGCCGTGCGGGGCGGCCAGCAGCCCGCCCCGGCGGGCGATCGCGAAGGCCCGGTCGAAGTCCCGGGCCAGGCCGCGGCGCTCGTCGTTGGAGAGGCCGAAGCCGACCACGCCGTGGTCGGCGTAGCGGACGGCGAGCCGGGCCAGGGTCCGGGCGTCCATGGGGGACTTCATCCGGTTCGCCGCGACCAGCACCCGGATGCCCACGCCGGTGGCCGCGGCGGCCTGCTCGACGGCGTCGAGGATGAGTTCCAGCGCGGGGATCAGCCCGCCCAGCCGGGGGGCGTACGAGGTCGGGTCGACCTGGATCTCCAGCCAGCGGGAGCCGTCCCGCCGCTCGTCCTGCGCGGTCTCCAGGACCAGCCGGCGGATGTCGGCCTCGTCCCGGAGCACCGAGCGCGCGGTGTCGTAGAGGCGCTGGAAGCGGAACCAGCCGCGTTCGTCGGTCGCCCGCAGCCTGGGCGGCTCGCCGGAGCTGAGCGCCTCCGGCAGCCGGACGCCGTGTTTGTCGGCCAGTTCCAGCAGGGTGGCCGGACGCATCGAGCCGGTGAAGTGCAGGTGCAGGTGGGCCTTCGGGAGGCCCCTGACGTCTCGCGGATTCAACAGGCGTTCCATTTGCCGATCCTGCCCTATCGGGCCCCCGAACGGGAACCGCCCTCCCTTCATCCCCCGATGGGGTGAAAGGAGGGCGGTCCGCCGGTGAACCCGGCGCGTCGGGTCGACGACGGCCGTCGGCCGGGCGTCGGCCGGTCGTCAGTCGCGGGCCTCGCCGAGCAGCTGCTGGATCCGGCCGATGCCCTCGACCAGGTCGGCGTCGCCGAGCGCGTAGGAGAAGCGCAGGTAGCCGGGGGTGCCGAAGGCCTCGCCCGGGACGGCGGCGACCTCGACCTCGTCCAGGATCAGGCTCGCCAGCTCGCCGGAGGTCTGCGGGCGCTTGCCGCGGATCTCCTTGCCGAGCAGGCCCTTGACGGACGGGTAGGCGTAGAACGCGCCCTCGGGCTCGGGGCAGACGACGCCCTCGATCTCGTTGAGCATCTTCACGATGGTCTTGCGCCGGCGGTCGAACGCGGTGCGCATCTCGTGCACGGCCGAGAGATCGCCGCTGACGGCGGCGATCGCGGCGCGCTGGGCGACGTTGGAGACGTTCGAGGTGGCGTGCGACTGCAGGTTGGTCGCGGCCTTGATGACGTCCTTCGGGCCGATCACCCAGCCCACCCGCCAGCCGGTCATCGCGTAGGTCTTGGCGACGCCGTTGACGACGATGCACTTGTCGGCCAGGCCGGGCAGCAGGGCCGGCAGCGAGGTGAAGGCCGCGTCGCCGTAGACGAGGTGCTCGTAGATCTCGTCGGTGAGCACCCACAGGCCGTGCTCCAGCGCCCAGCGGCCGATCTCCTCGGCCTCGGCCCGGGTGTACACCGCGCCGGTCGGGTTGGACGGCGAGACGAAGAGCACCACCTTGGTGTTCTCGGTGCGGGCGGCCTCCAGCTGCTCGACCGAGACCTTGTAGCCCGTGGTCTCGTCGGCGATCACCTCGACCGGGACACCGCCGGCCAGCTGGATCGACTCCGGGTAGGTGGTCCAGTACGGGGCCGGGACGATGACCTCGTCGCCCGGGTCCAGGATCGCCGCGAACGCCTCGTAGATCGCCTGCTTGCCGCCGTTGGTCACGAGCACCTGCGAGGCGTCCACCGCGTAGCCCGAGTCGCGCAGGGTCTTGGCGACGATCGCTTCCTTCAGCTCGGGCAGGCCGCCGGCCGGGGTGTAGCGGTGGTTCTTCGGGTCGCGGCAGGCCTCGACGGCCGCCTCGACGATGTAGTCCGGGGTGGGGAAGTCGGGCTCGCCGGCGCCGAAGCCGATCACCGGGCGGCCGGCCGCCTTGAGGGCCTTGGCCTTGGCGTCCACGGCGAGGGTCGCGGACTCGGCGATCGCGCCGATCCGGGCGGAGACCCGGCGGTCGGCGGGGCGGATGGAGGGGTCGGGCTGCGGGGTGGAAGCGCTCATGCCTGCATCGTCGCAGAACCGGGACGGACCGGGCAGCGCGGTTTCACCATCCGTACGGGCCCGTCCGAATCGCGGCCGCGGATGATCGGACGGTGATCATGCGGGCATGCCGGACATAAGCCGGGCGACCGGTGCTCCGGCGAGAAGAGGTTCGACCAAACAGCCCCGGACCACGTACACTCACTGCTCGACGGCCACCGAAAACAACCGGAGCTTTCACCGCATGTGCAGACAGCGGCGGGAGATGCGGTAGGTTGGTCGCTACCGGAGCCGCGAGGCACCGTAGGGCAATAGCTCAATTGGTAGAGCACCGGTCTCCAAAACCGGCGGTTGGGGGTTCAAGTCCCTCTTGCCCTGCTGCTTGACCCGTATTCAGCCCGTTCGCTCCACAGAGCGAGCGGGCTTGATGCGGAGAGGGCACCGATCAGCACCGCTTTAGCCGGCTAGCACGTGCCCGACCGGGTGCGCAGGTGATGCTCGGCAGGACCCGGATTCAGGTGAGGACGAGTGACGGAGACCACGGGCTCCACCGCAACGCCTGAGAGCGGCAACCCCGAGGGTGCCGACGGCGCTGCCGAGAACGCGCCCGCCGAGGGCGAGGAGAAGGCGCTCTCGCGCCGCGACCGCAAGCGCGCCAAGCGTTCGGGCGACAAGTCCGGCAAGCGGGCCAAGAAGGGCCTGTTCGCCCGGATCGGCCTGTTCTACCGCCAGATCATCGCCGAGCTGCGCAAGGTCGTCTGGCCCACCCGCGGCGAGCTCACCAGCTACACCACCGTCGTGGTCACCTTCGTCGTGGTCATGATGGCCCTGGTGGCCGGTCTGGACTACGGCTTCTCCAAGCTCAGCCTGCTGGTCTTCGGCTGACCGAGCCGACCGCCTTCGAAAAGCTTCCCGACCCGGGCCGATACTTCGGCCCGGGTCGAGCTGTCTGCGCCGCACGTACACGGCCGCTACCGTTGACTCGGTACTGTTGAAGTCTCCGGACATCCACCTGGCGCCCGCGCGAGCGGGGCGCGCGGGCGGCCGTAGCGGAGCGCGCCACCTTCACCATCTCCAGGAAAGAAGCAGCCACCGTGTCTGAGTCCCCCCTGTACGACGCCGACGAGACCGTCCGCGAGGCGGATGTCGCCGCCGAGCTGGACGCGGCCGAGCAGGCTGACGACGCAGCGTCCGCCGAGCAGATCGTGGACGCCGTGGACGGCGACGAGGACGAGGTCGAGGCGTTCGACGAGGCCGAGGCCGGCGAGCCCGCCGAGGAGGCCGCGCTGCACGTGGAGACCGTCGAGGAGCCCGCCGCCGAGGTCGAGGAGGCCGAGGAGGCCGAGGAGGCCGAGGAGGAGGCCGCCGAGGCCGAGGAGGCCGTCGAGGTCGACCCGGTCGCCAAGTTCCGCGAGGACCTGCGCTTCATGCCCGGCGAGTGGTACGTGATCCACACCTACGCCGGCTACGAGAACCGGGTGAAGCAGAACCTGGAGCAGCGCGCCGTCTCGCTGAACGTCGAGGAGTACATCTTCCAGGCCGAGGTGCCGCAGGAGGAGGTCGTCCAGATCAAGAACGGCGACCGCAAGACCATCCGCCAGAACAAGCTCCCCGGCTACGTCCTGGTGCGCATGGACCTCACCCCCGAGTCCTGGGGCGTCGTGCGCAACACCCCCGGTGTCACCGGCTTCGTGGGCAACGCCTACGACCCGTACCCGCTGACCCTGGACGAGGTCGTCAAGATGCTCGCCCCGGACGTCGAGCGCCAGGCGGCCAAGGAGGCCGGCAAGCCCTCGCCGGTCAAGCCCAGCGAGATCCAGGTCCTGGACTTCGAGGTCGGCGACTCGGTCACCGTCACCGACGGCCCGTTCGCGACCCTCCAGGCGACCATCAACGAGATCAACCCCGACTCGAAGAAGGTCAAGGGCCTGGTCGAGATCTTCGGCCGGGAGACCCCGGTCGAGCTGTCCTTCGACCAGATCCAGAAGAACTAGTCGTACGGTCTTGGGGTTTGGGGGGGGGGGGGGGGGCCCCCCCCCCGCACCCGATGGTGGGGGGGGGCGGGGGGGGGTGGGGGGGTGGTGGTGTGGGTTGGGGGGGGCG
>NZ_JBHWGV010000004.1:50167-56380 GCF_042732955.1 Kitasatospora sp. NPDC059747
ATCTCCGCCCGGGACACCCCGGTCGCGCTGACCTTCCACATCAACAACATCACCTTGTGTTCGGTACTTCGTTAGGGGGGCGGGCCGTCCGCCCCCCCCCCGAATCCGTTTTGGTCCAGCGGCGCGGACGCGTTAGCCTGGTTCGATGTGTGTGCTGGCGACCGGGTGTCGCCCCGGTTCCGCACGCACCAGCAATCACCTCTCGGAAGGACCCGGAGAGACATGCCTCCCAAGAAGAAGAAGGTCACGGGGCTTATCAAGCTCCAGATCAACGCCGGCGCGGCCAACCCGGCTCCGCCGGTCGGCCCCGCGCTGGGCCAGCACGGCGTCAACATCATGGAGTTCTGCAAGGCCTACAACGCTGCGACCGAGTCGCAGCGCGGCATGATCGTGCCGGTGGAGATCACGGTCTACGACGACCGTTCCTTCACCTTCATCACGAAGACGCCGCCGGCCGCGCGCCTCATCCTGAAGGCCGCCGGTATCGACAAGGGCTCCAGCGAGCCGCACAAGACCAAGGTCGCCAAGCTCACCAGCGCCCAGGTCCGCGAGATCGCCACGACCAAGATGCCCGACCTCAACGCCAACGACCTGGACGCGGCGGAGAAGATCATCGCCGGCACCGCCCGGTCGATGGGCATCACCGTCGAGGGCTGACCAGCCCCGTCCCGTCAGGGACAAACCGGCTCAGCCGTCCCTGTGGTAGGGCCTGCGCAGGTCCGTCGAATACCACAACTCCAATCACCATTCAGGAGCAGCAGTGAAGCGCAGCAAGGCTCTGAAGGCCGCGGACGCTCAGGTCGACCGCGAGCGCCTTTACGCCCCCCTCGAGGCCGTCCGCCTCGCCAAGGCGACCAGCACCACCAAGTTCGACGGCACCGTCGAGGTCGCCATGCGTCTGGGCGTCGACCCGCGCAAGGCCGACCAGATGGTCCGCAGCACCGTGATCCTCCCGCACGGCACCGGTAAGACCGCTCGGGTCCTGGTCTTCGCGACCGGCGAGCGTGCCGAGGCCGCGCGTGCTGCGGGCGCCGACATCGTCGGCTCCGACGAGCTCATCGACGAGGTCGCCAAGGGCCGCCTCGACTTCGACGCCGTCGTCGCCACCCCGGACCTCATGGGCAAGGTCGGCCGCCTGGGCCGCGTGCTCGGTCCCCGTGGCCTGATGCCGAACCCGAAGACCGGCACCGTGACCCCGGACGTCGCCAAGGCCGTCAACGAGATCAAGGGCGGCAAGATCGAGTTCCGCGTCGACAAGCACTCGAACCTGCACTTCATCATCGGTAAGGCCTCCTTCACCGACGAGCAGCTGGTCGAGAACTACGCCGCCGCGCTGGACGAGGTGCTCCGCGCCAAGCCGTCCGCCGCCAAGGGCCGCTACATCAAGAAGACCGCGTTCTCGACCACCATGGGCCCCGGCATCCAGGTGGACCCGAACCGCACCCGCAACCTCCTCGTCGAGGAAGACCCGGCCGCGGTCTGAGCCACAGCGCTCCAGAGCAGTCCGTCACGGCGGGCCCGTACTCCCCTCGCGGGGAGTGCGGGCCCGCCGTCGTTGCGTTGTCGGGCGCGTCGTACGCTCGGCCGGTCGGATCATGTGACCGACTCGTGTCGACCGCCGGAGTGTGCCGTGCTGCCGTCCGCCCACCGCCTCGCCGCCCTCGGGGCCGTCCTGCTCCTGCTCGGTGGCACCACCGGGTGCAGCCTGCTGGCCGTCCCGGACGCCCGTACCCCGGGCAACGTCGCGGCGGCGGTCCCGCCCAGGCAGGTGGTGCTCGCGGCGGCCCAGGCGCTCGACGACGCCGGCGGGGCCCGGATCGACGTCGTGACCGAGGGCCCGGCCGGGCGCCGCACCGCGAGCGGCACGCTGGTCTGGGGCGACCGGGACGAGACCGACCTGAGCGTCACCGACGAGCTGGGTACCGGGCGGCTGACCGGCCGCGACGGCGAGTTCGACCTCGTCTACCAGGGCGGCGCGGCCAAGCACGCGGACCGTACGGGCGCCGAGTCGCTGGACCCGCGCGCGGGCGCCTCGCCCGGCGGGTACGCGGGCGGCTGGACGACCTGGCTGATCAGCACTCCGGGCAGCACGGCGTACACGATGGTCCAGGCCGGGGCGCTCGGTTCGCTCGGCGCCGAGCAGCTGGCCGGGACGACGGTCGCGCACTACCAGGGCGCGGCGCCGGTGGCCGACTACTTCGGCGCGGACAAGGACTTCTCGGCCGAGCGGCTCGCCGGGGTGCTCGCCTACTACCGCGGGCTCGGGGTCACCACGATCGGGTTCGACGTGTGGGTGGGGCCGGGCAACCGGCTGCTGCGGTTGCGCGAGACGGCCAGGGGGAGCGGTGGAACCGTGGTGACCACGACGGACGTCTCCGCCCCCGGGGAGGGAGAGGGAACGCCCGCCCCGACGGGCTGACGGGCGCGCGGACATCCCCGCGTGCCGGTTCTGGCGATCCGTTAGAGTCCGCCTGAGCGAGGGCCGAAAATCGGCTCTTCAGCGGATCGTTTCGGATCTTACGGGGGGACTCCCATGCGTGCTGTGCGTCTCGCTTCGGCCGTTGTCACGGCCGCCGTGCTGGTGGGGGGCGTGACCGCCTGCGGCAGCAGTGCCAAGAGCGCGGCCGACACCAAGGGCGGTGACACCAAGGCCGCGGGCGACGCCGTCGCCGGGGCCCTGGGCGGGGACCCGAAGGCCGCGCTGGCCGCTTCCGCGCTGGTGATGCAGAAGGCCGGCAACGGCAAGGTCACCATGGTCGCCCCGGACGGCTCCACCCACACCGGCGGCAGCGGCGACGCCGACTGGAAGGACCCGGGCAAGACGTCCGTGGACCTCACCGGTGAGATGGACACCAAGAAGCTGCGCATCCGGGTGGTCGGGACCGACGTCTACCTCGGCGGCGGGGACGCCGAGGCCGCGGCGCTCGGCGGCAAGCACTGGGTGAAGATGCCCGCCGGCAACGAGATGGGCGACGGCCTCCTGCTGATGACCCAGATGCTCAACCCGGTCGTCCAGCTGACCCTGGCCGCGGCGAACAAGCCGACCAAGGTCGGCCAGGAGGCCGTCGAGGGCACCCAGGCCACCCACATCCGCTCGGTGGAGGACACCTCCACCATGGTGGCCGGCATGACCGGGCTCAGCCCGGAGCAGCGCCAGGCCGTCCAGAAGTCGCTGGAGCAGGACGGCAAGACCATCACCGTCGACCTCTGGCTCGACGCCAAGCAGCAGCTGGTGCAGCTCCAGGAGTTCGGCGACAAGAACGGCGAGCACGACGCCGTCACCGTCAAGTACACGGGTCTCGGCAGCGCGGCGAAGATCGCGGCGCCCGCCGCGGCGGACCTCGGCAACCCGGCCGACATCCTCAAGCTGCTCGGCTGAGCCGCCCGACCACCGCACGGGGAGCCCATCGGGCTCCCCGCTCGGCAAGCTCCTGACGCCCCTCACCGGCGGCCGGTCGGCCCCGTACCGCTCCACCCGGGACGCGATGTACCTGCGCCTCGGCGGTCAGGCCGTCGGTGCCATGGGAGGGCGGCACTGGCTGCACTACGACAAGGCGGTCAGGGCGAAGGTCTCCGGGGGGGCGACCAGCTCCAGAACGCCGACCCGGCGCCACCAAGAACGGCGCGTTCAGGGTCACCGTCACATACTCGGACTACGGCACCCCGGTGACCGCCCCCGCTCCGGACCCCGCCGACACGGTGGAGCCGTCCGAGCCGGCGGCGCTGGACACGGGGGGCGCCGCGGGCTGGCCCGGGCCCGGGTGGCATGGTGGCCGGAACAGCGAGGCCGCCGCGGCGGCGACCGCGGCGGAAGGGCGACCGGGGCGAAAGGGGACAGCGATGGCGGGACGGCGGCGGCTGACGGCCGTGGCGGTCGTCGTGCTGCTGGCGAGCGGGCTGAGCGCGTGCGGCGGTGGCGGCGACGCCGGGCCGACGCCCACCGGCAGCCCGACCCCGACCAGCGCCTCCCCGACGGGGCCGGCCAAGCCGACCGACCGCTCGCCGCACGGCGTCCTGCTCTCCGCCGAGCTGGCCATGCAGACCGCCCGCCGGGCCAAGGTCAGCTACCGGCTGGGGGCCGACGCCGGCGCCGGGCCGCTGTTCTGGCAGCCCAAGACGGCGCTGCAGATCAAGCGGTCCACCCCGGCCGACGCCGAGCAGCTGATCGTCGTGGACACCGTCGCCTACCAAGGCGGCGACGCGGCCACCGCGGCCCGTCAGGGCGGCAAGCACTGGGAGCGCTTCTCCACGCCGCCGGGCCCGGACGGCCACAAGGAGGTCCCGTACGCGGGGCTGATCGACCTGCTGAACCCGGTCGAGGCGCTGACCGCCGCGACCGCGGACGGCGTGGAGCCGCGGTTCGTCGCCGAGGAGAAGTTCGAGGACTCGACCGTCGAGCACTACCAGGTGACGACGACCGCGGAGAAGTACGCGGCCGCCCAGACCCAGCTGAGCCAGTCCCGCCGGGACGGGCTGCGGGCGGCGCTCGCCCCCGGCGGCTCGCTCTCGCTGACCCTGGACCTGTGGCTGAACGACAAGGACCAGCTGGTCAAGCTCCAGCGCACCGGTACCGGGGACTCCGGCCGGGCGGACGACTCGGTGCTCTACACCGACCTCGCCGGCGCCCTGCTCTCCGTCCAGGCCCCTGCCGAGACCGACACCGTGGACACCGGGACGCGCACCGTGTCCCCGCTGGCCCGCTGAGCTCCCGGCGTCCCGGGGGCGATTTGCCCCGGACGGCGGAGTCCGGTTACTGTTGCCGAAGCCAAAGACCGCTGGTTGTCGCCACGCTCTCGTCAGGGAGCCGGTGACCGAAGGATCTGCGCCCCGTGCGCAGGCAGCCCGCGCAGGTGTGTCTGGAGCTTCGACTTCCGGGTCCGCGTTCGCGCGAATGCCCGTCGAGGTCGCTACGAGCCCCGTGCGCCTGCGCACCGGGGCTCATTGCATTTTCCGCAAGAGCTTTCCTTCCGTCCGGTCGGTTCGAGGTGTGAATGGTCGACTTTCGCGGTCGGCCGGACTTCGACATCACGGAAGGAGGCGTAAGCCTATGGCCAGGCCCGACAAGGCTGCCGCCGTCGCCGAGATCACGGACAAGTTCCGTGGCTCCTCCGCGGCGCTGCTGACCGAGTACCGCGGTCTCTCGGTGAAGCAGGTCAAGACCCTGCGTCGCTCGCTCGGCGACAACGCCGAGTACGCCGTGGTGAAGAACACGCTGACCAAGATCGCGGCCAATGAGGCCGGGATCTCCGAGCTGGACGACCTGTTCAACGGTCCGACGGCTGTCGCCTTCGTCACCGGTGACCCGGTGGAGTCGGCGAAGGCTCTGCGTGACTTCGCCAAGGAGAACCCCGCTCTCATCATCAAGGGCGGTGTCCTTGACGGTAAGGCGCTGTCCGCCGATGAGATCAAGAAGCTCGCGGACCTCGAGTCCCGCGAGGTGCTGCTCGCCAAGCTGGCGGGTGCCCTGAAGGCCAAGCAGTCCCAGGCTGCCGCGCTCTTCCAGGCCCTGCCGTCGAAGCTCGTCCGCACTGTGGACGCGCTGCGCGACAAGGTCGAGCAGGGCGGTGCCGGTACGCCGGCTCCCGCCGCCGAGGACGCCGCCGCCGAGTAATTCGGCAGGCTCACGCCTCGCTGCGGGCCCGTGCCCGCCCAACCCGTACATACGGCACCACCTGCCGATTTAGTGGAAGGACGCCATCATGGCGAAGCTGTCCCAGGACGAGCTGCTCGCGCAGTTCGAGGAGCTCACCCTCATCGAGCTCGCTGCCTTCGTGAAGGCCTTCGAGGAGAAGTTCGACGTCACCGCCGCCGCCCCGGTCGCCGTTGCCGCCGCCGGTGGCCCGGCCGCCGTTGAGGCCGTCGAGGAGCAGGACGAGTTCGACGTCATCCTCGATGGTGCCGGCGACAAGAAGATCCAGGTCATCAAGGAGGTGCGCACCCTGACCTCCCTCGGCCTGAAGGAGGCCAAGGACCTCGTTGACACCGCTGGTGCCAAGGTCCTGGAGAAGGTTGCCAAGGACGTTGCCGAGAAGGCCAAGGCCGCCCTCGAGGGTGCCGGCGCCAAGGTCACCGTCAAGTGATCTCGGGCCCCCTCCGAGGGGGCTCCGGGCCGGGGGGGGGGGGGGCCGCGGGCGGGGGGGGGGGGGGCCGGGGCGGGGGGCGGGCCCCACCGAGCGGGCGCGAGGGGGGGGGCGGCGCACAGGCAGCGCGCGC
>NZ_JBHWGV010000004.1:56390-140362 GCF_042732955.1 Kitasatospora sp. NPDC059747
TTTTTTATATTCCACGGGCCCACGGCCGCCCTGGGGGGTGCGGGCGCCATGGACACCTTAATTTTTTCGGGGCCCCCCTCCGTGGGGGATCGGGGCGGGGCCGATCACCCTTGCGGGTGGTCGGCCCGGCCTTTTCGCGTTCCCGGCCGCAGGTCGGGACCACCGGTGTGGCCCATCGCTCACTCGGCACTGTCGGTGCCGGGGGGTATGGTGATCACCGTCATCGGGAGTAGCCCCCACCACGGCTTCTGTAACGCCGGAGGGGTTCCGATCGATGGACAGGGCGAGGTCCGCGCCGGAGGCGGGGCCCTTGACGAACCTGGCGCGGCGCGCGATTCTCAAGGCGCGAGTCCCCCCGGTTGGTTTGCGGCTGGATGCATAACCAGCGGCTCCGGCGGGAAGTGACTCCACGTGAGTTGAGCGGCCCGGCTCGGTCCGGGCCGGTGCAGTGCCCAGAGCAGTACCGGCGAGCGCCCGCGCCCGCCGGCTACCGGGAGGAGTCTCCGATTCGGTTTCCGAATCAGAGCTGGACAGCAGTGTGCCCTTTGGCTACACTGTCCCTTTGCGCTGCCTGTTAGCTGCTCCGTGACTCGTCGCCCGGAGTTTGCGTTGCCCTGAAGGGGTCTGGCACCACCTCCGCAAAGCGGCTCTGACCTGGGACTTCGGTCCCGGCGGAGGCCAGTGGCGAGGGAGGCGGGACCAAGCCCATGCAGGCCCGGCTGGTACGCGCGTAGTGAGCTCCGAGCCCTCGGAAGGACCCCCCTCTTGGCCGCGCCGCGCAACGCCTCGAACAATTCCGCCGCATCCACCGCCCCGCTCCGCGTCTCCTTCGCGAAGATCAAGGAGCCCCTCGAGGTCCCCAACCTCCTGGCCCTGCAGACCGAGAGCTTTGACTGGCTGCTCGGCAACGCGGCCTGGAAGTCCCGGGTCGAGGCGGCGCTGGAGAACGGTCAGGACGTCCCCACCAAGTCCGGTCTGGAGGAGATCTTCGAGGAGATCTCCCCGATCGAGGACTTCAGCGGGTCGATGTCCCTGACCTTCCGCGACCACCGTTTCGAGCCGCCGAAGAACTCGATTGACGAGTGCAAGGACCGTGACTTCACGTACGCGGCCCCGCTCTTCGTCACGGCCGAGTTCACCAACAACGAGACCGGTGAGATCAAGTCTCAGACGGTCTTCATGGGCGACTTCCCGCTCATGACCCACAAGGGCACGTTCGTGATCAACGGCACCGAGCGTGTCGTCGTGTCGCAGCTGGTCCGTTCCCCGGGTGTGTACTTCGACTCCACCCTGGACAAGGTCTCCGACAAGGACATCTACTCCTGCAAGGTCATCCCCTCGCGTGGTGCCTGGCTGGAGATGGAGATCGACAAGCGCGACATGGTCGGCGTCCGCATCGACCGCAAGCGCAAGCAGTCCGTCACCGTGCTGCTGAAGGCGCTCGGCTGGACCAACGAGATGATTCTCGAGGAGTTCGGCGAGTACGAGTCCATGCGCAACACCCTGGAGAAGGACCACACCCAGGGCCAGGACGACGCGCTGCTGGACATCTACCGCAAGCTGCGTCCGGGCGAGCCGCCGACGCGCGAGGCCGCGCAGACGCTTCTGGAGAACCTGTACTTCAACCCGAAGCGCTACGACCTCGCGAAGGTCGGCCGCTACAAGGTGAACCGGAAGCTGGGCAACGCCGAGTCGCTGGACTCCGGCGTGCTCACCGAGCCCGACATCATCGGTGCGATCAAGTACCTGGTGAAGCTGCACGCCGGTGAGACCGAGTGGAACGACGAGACCGGCCGCGACATCGTGGTCGAGGTCGACGACATCGACCACTTCGGCAACCGCCGCCTGCGCAACGTCGGCGAGCTCATCCAGAACCAGGTCCGTACGGGTCTCGCCCGTATGGAGCGCGTCGTGCGCGAGCGCATGACCACCCAGGACGTCGAGGCGATCACGCCGCAGACCCTGATCAACATCCGGCCGGTCGTCGCCTCCATCAAGGAGTTCTTCGGCACCAGCCAGCTGTCGCAGTTCATGGACCAGACGAACCCGCTGTCGGGCCTGACCCACAAGCGCCGTCTGTCCGCCCTCGGTCCCGGTGGTCTCTCCCGTGAGCGCGCCGGCTTCGAGGTCCGTGACGTGCACCCCTCGCACTACGGGCGCATGTGTCCGATCGAGACCCCCGAAGGCCCGAACATCGGTCTGATCGGGTCGCTCGCCTCGTACGGCCGGGTCAACGCGTTCGGCTTCATCGAGACCCCGTACCGCAAGGTCGTCGACGGTGTCGTCACCGAGCAGGTGGACTACCTCACCGCCGACGAGGAGGACCGCTACGTCATCGCCCAGGCGAACGCCCCGCTGACCGCGGACCTGCACTTCGCCGAGCCTCGCGTCCTGGTCCGCCGCCGTGGCGGCGAGATCGACTACATCCCGGGCTCCGAGATCGACTACATGGACGTCTCGCCGCGCCAGATGGTGTCGGTCGCGACCGCCATGATCCCGTTCCTCGAGCACGACGACGCCAACCGCGCGCTCATGGGCTCGAACATGATGCGCCAGGCGGTGCCGCTGCTGAAGAGCGAGGCCCCGCTGGTCGGCACCGGCATGGAGTACCGCTGCGCCGTCGACGCCGCCGACGTCATCACCGCCGAGAAGGCCGGTGTCGTCCAGGAGGTCTCGGCCGACTACGTCACCGTGGCGAACGACGACGGCACCTACACCACGTACCGCGCCGCCAAGTTCACCCGCTCGAACCAGGGCACCGCCTTCAACCAGAAGGTGCTCGTGGACGAGGGCGCCCGGGTCGAGACCGGCCAGGTCCTGGCCGACGGCCCGTGCACCGACGAGGGCGAGATGGCCCTCGGCAAGAACCTGCTCGTGGCGTTCATGTCGTGGGAGGGTCACAACTACGAGGACGCGATCATCCTGTCGCAGCGCCTCGTGCAGGACGACGTCCTCTCCTCGATCCACATCGAGGAGCACGAGGTCGACGCCCGTGACACCAAGCTCGGCCCCGAGGAGATCACCCGGGACATCCCGAACGTCTCCGAGGAGGTCCTCGCCGACCTCGACGAGCGCGGCATCATCCGCATCGGCGCCGACGTCGTCACCGGCGACATCCTGGTCGGCAAGGTCACCCCGAAGGGCGAGACCGAGCTGACCCCCGAGGAGCGCCTGCTCCGCGCGATCTTCGGTGAGAAGGCCCGTGAGGTCCGCGACACCTCGCTGAAGGTCCCGCACGGTGAGTCCGGCAAGGTCATCGGCGTCCGCGTCTTCGACCGCGAAGAGGGCGACGAGCTGCCCCCGGGCGTCAACCAGCTGGTCCGCGTCTACGTGGCCCAGAAGCGCAAGATCACCAACGGTGACAAGCTCGCCGGCCGTCACGGCAACAAGGGCGTCATCTCCAAGATCCTGCCGGTCGAGGACATGCCGTTCCTGGAGGACGGCACCCCGGTCGACATCATCCTCAACCCGCTGGGCGTCCCGTCCCGAATGAACCCCGGGCAGGTCCTGGAGATTCACCTCGGGTGGCTCGCCAAGCAGGGCTGGGACGTCTCCGGCCTCGCCGACGAGTGGGCCCAGCGCCTGCAGGCGATCGGCGCCGACACCGTCCAGGGCGGCACCAACCTCGCCACCCCGGTCTTCGACGGCGCCCGCGAGGACGAGATCACCGGCCTGCTGGACAACACCACGCTCACCCGTGACGGCGAGCGCCTGGTGAACTCCACCGGCAAGGCCCGCCTGTTCGACGGCCGCTCCGGCGAGCCGTTCCCGATGCCGGTCTCGGTCGGCTACATGTACATCCTCAAGCTGCACCACCTGGTCGACGACAAGCTGCACGCCCGTTCGACCGGTCCGTACTCGATGATCACCCAGCAGCCGCTCGGTGGTAAGGCGCAGTTCGGTGGTCAGCGCTTCGGTGAGATGGAGGTGTGGGCCCTCGAGGCGTACGGCGCGGCCTACGCGCTGCAGGAGCTGCTCACCATCAAGTCCGATGACGTGCTCGGCCGCGTGAAGGTCTACGAGGCCATCGTCAAGGGCGAGAACATCCCCGAGCCCGGCATTCCCGAGTCCTTCAAGGTCCTCATCAAGGAAATGCAGTCGCTCTGCCTCAACGTGGAGGTGCTGTCCTCGGACGGCCAGTCCATCGAGATGCGGGACTCCGACGAGGACGTCTTCCGCGCCGCCGAGGAGCTCGGCATCGACCTGTCCCGGCGCGAGCCGAGCAGCGTCGAAGAGGTCTGACGGAGGTTGGGCCGGCCCGCTGACCGGGCCGGCCCGCCCCCAGGCCCCCCTCAGACCACATGAACGACTCTCGACTTACGAAAGAGGGCTTGACGACCAGTGCTTGACGTCAACTTCTTCGACGAGCTCCGCATCGGCCTGGCCACCGCCGACGACATCCGCCAGTGGTCGCACGGCGAGGTCAAGAAGCCGGAGACCATCAACTACCGCACCCTGAAGCCCGAAAAGGACGGACTCTTCTGCGAGAAGATCTTCGGCCCCACCCGGGACTGGGAGTGCTACTGCGGTAAGTACAAGCGCGTCCGCTTCAAGGGCATCATCTGCGAGCGCTGCGGCGTCGAGGTGACCCGCGCCAAGGTGCGCCGCGAGCGGATGGGCCACATCGAGCTGGCCGCCCCGGTCACCCACATCTGGTACTTCAAGGGTGTGCCGTCCCGCCTCGGCTACCTGCTCGACCTGGCGCCGAAGGACCTCGAGAAGGTCATCTACTTCGCCGCCTACATGATCACCTGGGTCGACGACGAGCGCCGTCAGCGCGACCTGCCGTCGCTGGAGGCGCACGTCTCCGTCGAGCGCCAGCAGATCGAGAACCGCCGCGACGCCGACCTCGAAGGCCGCGCCAAGAAGGCCGAGACCGACCTGGCCGAGCTGGAGGCCGAGGGCGCCAAGGCCGACGTGCGCCGCAAGGTGCGCGAGAGCGCCGAGCGCGAGATGAAGCAGCTGCGCGACCGCGCGCAGCGCGAGCTCGACCGCCTCGACGAGGTGTGGGCCCGCTTCAAGAACCTCAAGGTCCAGGACCTCGAGGGCGACGAGCTGCTCTACCGCGAGCTGCGCGACCGCTTCGGCACCTACTTCTCCGGCTCGATGGGCGCGGCGGCCCTCAAGGACCGCCTGGAGACCTTCGACCTGGCGGAGGAGTCCGAGCGCCTGCGCGAGATCATCCGCACCGGCAAGGGCCAGAAGAAGACCCGTGCGCTCAAGCGCCTCAAGGTCGTCTCCGCGTTCCTGCAGACCACCAACAAGCCCAACGGCATGGTGCTGGACTGCGTCCCGGTCATCCCGCCGGACCTGCGTCCGATGGTGCAGCTGGACGGTGGCCGCTTCGCGACCTCCGACCTGAACGACCTGTACCGCCGCGTCATCAACCGCAACAACCGCCTGAAGCGCCTGCTCGACCTCGGTGCCCCCGAGATCATCGTGAACAACGAGAAGCGCATGCTCCAGGAGGCCGTCGACGCGCTGTTCGACAACGGCCGCCGCGGCCGTCCGGTCACCGGTCCGGGCAACCGCCCGCTGAAGTCCCTCAGCGACATGCTGAAGGGCAAGCAGGGTCGTTTCCGCCAGAACCTCCTCGGCAAGCGAGTCGACTACTCGGCCCGTTCGGTCATCGTCGTCGGCCCGCAGCTCAAGCTGCACCAGTGCGGTCTGCCGAAGGCCATGGCGCTGGAGCTCTTCAAGCCGTTCGTGATGAAGCGCCTGGTGGACCTGAACCACGCGCAGAACATCAAGTCGGCCAAGCGCATGGTCGAGCGCGCCCGCCCGGTCGTGTGGGACGTGCTCGAAGAGGTCATCGCCGAGCACCCGGTCCTGCTGAACCGTGCGCCCACCCTGCACCGCCTCGGCATCCAGGCCTTCGAGCCGCAGCTGGTCGAGGGCAAGGCCATCCAGATCCACCCGCTCGTCTGCACCGCGTTCAACGCGGACTTCGACGGTGACCAGATGGCCGTCCACCTGCCGCTCTCCGCGGAGGCGCAGGCCGAGGCCCGCATCCTGATGCTGTCCTCGAACAACATCCTGAAGCCGGCCGACGGTCGCCCCGTCACCATGCCGACCCAGGACATGGTGCTCGGTCTGTTCTTCCTGACCTCGGACCGCGACAACGTGAAGGGCGCCGGCCGCACCTTCTCGTCGACCGCCGAGGCGATCATGGCCTTCGACGCCCGCGAGCTGGACGTCCAGGCCCCGATCGAGCTGCGCCTCGGCGCCGGCACCGTCCCGCCGCGCGGCTGGACCGCCCCGGTGGACGAGGACGGCCAGTCGACCTGGTTCGAGGGCGAGCCCTTCCGCCTGGGCACCACCCTGGGCCGCGCGCTCTTCAACGAGCTGCTGCCCGAGGACTACCCGTTCGTCGACTACGAGGTGGGCAAGAAGCAGCTCTCCGCGATCGTCAACGACCTGGCGGAGCGCTACCCCAAGGTCGTCGTCGCGGCGACCCTGGACAACCTGAAGTCGGCCGGCTTCCACTGGTCGACCCGCTCGGGTGTCACCGTCTCGATCTCCGACGTCGTCGTCCCGCCGAACAAGCCCCAGATCCTGGAGGGCTACGAGGCGAAGGCGGAGAAGGTCCAGCGTCAGTACGAGCGCGGCCTGATCACCAACGACGAGCGCAAGCAGGAGCTCATCGGCATCTGGACCCAGGCGACCAACGAGGTCGCCGAGGCCATGAACGAGAACTTCCCGAAGACGAACCCCATCTTCATGATGGTCGACTCGGGTGCTCGTGGAAACATGATGCAGATGCGCCAGATCGCCGGTATGCGTGGTCTGGTGTCGAACGCCAAGAACGAGACCATCCCGCGACCCATCAAGGCGTCGTTCCGTGAGGGTCTCACCGTGCTGGAGTACTTCATCTCCACCCACGGTGCCCGTAAGGGTCTGGCCGACACCGCCCTCCGTACCGCCGACTCCGGCTACCTCACCCGTCGTCTGGTCGACGTCTCCCAGGACGTCATCATTCGCGAGGAGGACTGCGGCACCGAGCGCGGCCTGAAGCTGTCGATCGGCTCCGTGGGCGCCGACGGCGTGCTGCGCAAGGCCGACGACGTCGAGACCAGCGTCTACGCCCGCATGCTCGCCGAGGACATCACGGTCGACGGCAAGCTCCTCGCCACCGCCAACACCGACCTCGGTGACGTGCTGATGGCCGAGCTGATCCGCCACGGCATCGCCGAGGTCAAGGTCCGCTCGATCCTGACCTGTGAGTCCGCCGTCGGCACCTGTGCCTTCTGCTACGGCCGTTCGCTGGCCACCGGCAAGCTGGTCGACATCGGTGAGGCGGTCGGCATCATCGCCGCCCAGTCCATCGGTGAGCCCGGTACCCAGCTGACCATGCGTACCTTCCACACCGGTGGTGTGGCCGGTGACGACATCACCCAGGGTCTGCCGCGTGTCGTCGAGCTCTTCGAGGCCCGTACCCCCAAGGGTGTGGCCCCGATCTCGGAGGCCACCGGCCGGGCGCGGATCGAGGACACCGAGAAGACCCGCAAGATCGTCATCACGCCGGACGACGGCACCGACGAGATCGCGTACCCGGTGTCCAAGCGCGTGAAGCTGCTCGTCAGCGAGGGCGAGGCGGTCGAGGTCGGCCAGAAGCTGACCATGGGTGCCACCAACCCGCACGACGTCCTGCGCATCATGGGCCAGCGTGCCGTCCAGATCCACCTGGTCGCCGAGGTCCAGAAGGTCTACAACTCGCAGGGCGTGTCGATCCACGACAAGCACATCGAGATCATCATCCGGCAGATGCTCCGCCGCGTGACGATCATCGAGTCGGGCGACGCCGAGCTGCTCCCGGGCGAGCTCGTCGAGCGCGGCCGCTTCGAGACCGAGAACCGTCGTGTGGTTTCCGAGGGCGGTCACCCCGCCTCCGGCCGTCCGCAGCTGATGGGTATCACCAAGGCCTCGCTGGCCACCGAGTCCTGGCTGTCGGCCGCCTCCTTCCAGGAGACGACCCGGGTCCTCACCGACGCGGCGATCCACGCCAAGTCGGACCCGCTGCTGGGCCTCAAGGAGAACGTCATCCTCGGTAAGCTCATCCCGGCCGGTACGGGTCTGCCCCGCTACCGCAACATCCGGGTCGAGCCGACCGAGGAGGCCAAGGCCGCCATGTACTCGGCCGTCGGCTACGACGACTACGACCTGTCGCCCTTCGGCGCCGGCTCCGGCCAGGCGGTTCCGCTGGACGACTACGACTACGGCCCGTACACCGGCTGAGTCGAGCAGTACTGATCGCAGGGCGGTCACCCCTCACGGGGTGGCCGCCCTGCGGCGTTTCCGGGCCCGGATCCCCCGTGCGGGGGAGTGGCGAGGACCGCTCCGGGGAGGGAGGCGGGGGAGGGGGCCGCTGCGCGAGTCTTCTCGGTGTCGGGATGACGGGCTTGCGAAGGGGGCCGGGAATGAAGCGGGTACTGGGTGCGGTGGCGATCACGGGGGCCGTGCTGTTCGGGATGTCGGCGTGCCTGCCGTTCGGGGGCGGCGACGACGAGCACCGCACGGTGAGCTACGGCGTCACGGACGGCGTCCGGGAGCTGGTGGTCGAGGGGCACACCGGCGGGGTCGTCGTCACGGGCGGCGGCACCGCGGTCCAGGTGACCGAGAAGCAGAACTACAAGGGGGACGCGCCGCGCACCACGCACGAGGTGAAGGACGGCGTGCTGCGGCTGACGTACGACTGCGACGCGTGTGGCGTCGGGTACGACGTGCAGGTGCCGGCCGGGACGAAGGTCACCGTCAGGGAGACGACCGGCGGGGTGCGCCTGGTCGGGCTGGCCGCCGAGGTCGACGCGTCGGTGGACAACGGGGGCGTCGAGGCGACCGGGCTGACCTCGCCGCAGGTGCGGCTGAGCGCCACCAACGGCGGGGTGCGGGCAGACTTCGCGGCGGCCCCGACGAAGGTCGAGGCCAAGGTGTCGACCGGCGGCGTGCGGCTGAAGGTGCCGGCCGGCGCGGAGTACGCGGTGGACGCGCAGGCGGGGGTCGGCGGGGTGGACCTCGGCATCCCGTCGAAGGCGGGGGCGGCGCGCAGCATCACCGCGCGGGCCGGGACCGGTGGTGTGACGGTTTCCGGTGTCTGACCGGGCGGTCGTGGCCGGCCCCGTGCGTCCGGCCGCCCGGGCCGTCCCGGAAGTCCTGCCGGTAGGGCATGATCTTCTCCGCGGGGGCGGCGTCCCCGGGTACGGGGGAGGTACGACGGTGGAGCGCGCTGCGCGCTGGCGGGGCTGGACGGCCGGGCGGAGTCCGTATGTGCTGGACACCTTGCTGGCGCTGGCCTCGGCGGCGGTCTCGGTGTGGTCGGTCTACAACGACGACGTGGCGTGGCCCTGGTGGGTCTACCTGGTCGCGGTCTCGACCGCGCTGCCGCTGCCGTGGCGGCGCCGGTTCACGCTGACCTCGCTGGCGGCGGTCAGCGCGGCGTCGGTGGTGCTGTCGCTGGTCGCGCACTCGGCGAACCCGCAGCTGCCGCTGTACGCGGTGATCGGCATCTACACGGTGGCGGAGCGCTCCTCGGAGCGGCAGCGCTGGACGGTCTTCGCGGTCGTGGTGCTCGCCAACGTGCTGGGCACCCACTCGCCGAACGGCATGCTGTTCAGCCTGCTCACCTCGGTCGGCTCGTTCGTCTTCGGCTCGCTGGTGCGCGCCCAGCGGCAGCTGGCCCGGGTGGAGGCGGCGCGGGCCCGCGAGGCGGGCGAGCGGACGGCCAGCGAGGCGGCCAGGGCGGTGGCCGAGGAGCGGGCCCGGATCGCGCGGGAGATGCACGACATCCTGGCGCACGCCGTGTCGCTGATGGTGATCCAGGCCGAGGCCGGGCCGCTGGTGGTGCACAGCAAGCCGGAGCGGGCGATCCGCGCGTTCGACACGATCGCCGATTCCGGCCGCGACGCGATGGTCCAACTGCGGCGCGTGCTGGGAGTGTTGAAGGAGGACGGGGCGAGCCCCGAGCTGGCCCCGCAGCCGCGGCTGGCCGAACTGGCCGACGTCGCCGAGCGGGTGCGCCGGGCCGGCCTGCGGGTGGAGCTCGACCTCGCGGACGGGCTGGGCGCGGTGCCCGCCGACGTCGAGGCGGCGGCGTACCGGATCGTGCAGGAGGCGCTGACCAACACCGTCAAGCACTCCGGTGCCGACCTGGCCGCGATCCGGGTGCGCCGGGCCGGCGAGGCGCTGGAGGTCGTGGTGTCCGACAACGGCCGCGGCGTGCCGCTCGCCGCCGACCGTGCGGTGGGCGGCTGGTCCGGCGGGCGCGGGCTGGTCGGCATCCGGGAGCGGGCCGCCGCCTGCGGTGGGCGGGCCGAGGCCGGTCCGGGCCCGGCCGGCGAGGGCTTCCTGGTGACTGCCCGGCTGCCGTTGGGGCCGGCCGGGGTGGTGGAGAGGGTGGGCGGATGACGCCGATACGGGTGGTCGTCGCGGACGACCAGGAGCTGGTGCGGGCCGGGTTCGGGATGATCCTGGACGCCCAGCCGGACATCGAGGTGGTGGCGGAGGCGTGCGACGGCGCCGAGGCCGTCGAGGCCGTGCGCGAGCACGGCCCCGACGTGCTGCTGCTGGACGTCCGCATGCCGGTGATGGACGGGCTGGAGGCGGCCCGGCGGGTGTGCGCGGAGTTCCCGGCCACCAAGGTGATCATGCTGACCACCTTCGACATCGACGACTACGTCTTCGACGCGCTGTACGCGGGCGCGAGCGGCTTCCTGCTGAAGGACGTCCGCCGGGACGACCTGGCGCACGGCGTGCGGATGGTCGCCTCGGGGGAGGCGCTGCTCGCGCCCTCGGTGACGAAGCGGCTGATCGGCGAGTTCGCGGCACGCCGCCCGGGGACGGCGGAGCGGGCCGTTCGTCCGCCGTCCAAGCTGCTGGAGCAGCTGACCCTGCGCGAGCAGGAGACGCTGCGGCTGCTGGCGCGCGGGCTGTCCAACGCGGAGATCGCGGCGGAGCTGGTGGTCAGCGAGCACACCGTGAAGACGCACGTCAGCAACGTGCTGAGCAAGCTGGGGCTGCGCGACCGGGTGCACGCGGTGGTGTTCGCGTACGAGTCCGGCGCGGTGGTGGCCGGGGAGGACTAGGCCTGTCCCGGGCCCTCCCCCGCGCGGGGGAGGCGGGCAGTTCGCCGGTGCGGGCGATCCGCGACGAGGGCCCCGGCCGACAGGATCTGTGGTGTCGGAGAACGGATCACGGACACCACGGGAGAACGCAGATGAACGCCGCTCGGACCACCAGTACCCGCAGCACCCGCCTCACCGCCTACGCCGTCGTCGGGGCCCCGGCCCTGATGGCGCTGTACGGCGGCATCCGCCTCGTCCCCGGCTCCCGCGAGCCGGGCCTCGGCTGGACGACCGGACACGCTCTCATGTTCGCCGGGCTGCTGCTGTTCGCGCCGGTCTTCCTGGGGCTGCGCCGGCTGATAGCCCCGCGCGGCACGCCGGCCGGGCGGCTCGCGGCGGGCACCGTGCTGGGGGTGGCGCTCACGGGGCTGGTGGCCTCGGTGGTCCAGATCGGGATCGACCTGTACGTCGGCCTGGCATCGGCGACCAAGGACGAGCAGTCGCGGATGTTCGAGCGGATCCAGGCCGTCCCCGGCGTGCTCGAGGCCGTGTACAAGGTCGGCCCGCTGCTGTTCTACGTCGGCCTGCTGGCCCTGCTGGTCGCCGCCTCGGTGGGCGCGGCCCGGACGCTGCGCTGGTGGAGCCCGGTCCTCATGGTGGCCGGGACGCTCGCGTCGATGGTCGACCTGGCGTTCATCCCGTTGGCCGCCGCCTGCTACCTGATCGCGCTGGCCCCGCTGGCGCGCCTCGGCGCCGCACCGCGCACGGCAGCCCTGGCCTAGGGCGTGCCCTGGCGTCGCGGCACCCGGGCTGATCCGAAAGACACGCCATAGCTCGTCCGGACTCCCGGCGGCGGGGGCGCGAGGATTTTCGGTGGCCGCCGGCGGCCCCGTCGCCGTACGGTCCGGGTATGACCAAGCGTCCACTGATCGCCGTGCTCACCGGCGCGGGCATTTCGACCGACTCCGGCATCCCCGACTACCGCGGCCCGAACGGGCTCTGGCAGCGCGACCCGTCGGCCCAGAAGCTGGTCACCCTCGGCCCGTACCTGGCCGACCCCGAGGTGCGCCGCCGGGCCTGGCTGATGCGCCGGGACGCCGGCGCGCTGGCCGCCGAGCCGAACGCCGGGCACCGCGCGCTGGTCGACCTGGAGCGTTCCGGGCTGCCCGTGCGGGTGCTGACCCAGAACGTCGACGGCCTGCAGCAGCGAGCCGGCCTGCCGGCCCGCAAGGTGCTCGAACTGCACGGCACCGCACGGGAGGTGCAGTGCGCGCGCTGCCGGGTGGTCGGCGACATGGCCGAGGCGCTGGCCCGGGTCGAGGCGGGCGAGCCGGACCCGGACTGCCGGGCGTGCGGCGGGATCCTGCGCCCGCGGACGGTGATGTTCGGGGAGGCGCTGGACCCGGTGGTGCTCCAGCAGGCCGACGCGATCGCCAAGGCCTGCGACCTCTTCGTCGCGGTCGGCACCAGCCTCCAGGTCTACCCGGTGGCCTCGCTGCCGCAGATCGCGCTGGAGGGCGGCGCCCGCCTGGTCGTCGTGAACGGCGAGCCGACGCCGTTCGACGAGGCCGCGGACGAGGTGATCAGGGAGCCGATCTCCACGGCCCTCCCGGCGCTGGTGCGGAAGTTGCTCGCCGAGCACTCTTAAGGTCGGACGAACCGCCTGCATACGATGATCCTTCCGGCTGGCCCCCCTCTAGGCCTGGAGTGATCGACCGATGACGACGACGGCGAAGTTCGACCCCTGGTCGGCGGCGTTCGTGGCCCACCCGTACGACGCGTACGCCGAACTGCGCGAGCACGCGCCGGTGACGTACTACGAGCCGACGAAGCAGTGGCTCGTCTCGCGCCACGAGGACGTCAGCGCGCTCCTGCGCGACCGGCGCCTCGGGCGCACGTACACCCACCGCTTCAGCCACGAGGAGTTCGGCCGGCCCGCGCCCGACCCGGCGCACGAGCCGTTCCACACCCTCAACGACCACGGGCTGCTCGACCTGGAGGCGCCCGACCACACCCGGATCCGCCGGCTGGTCTCCAAGGCCTTCACCCCGCGCATGGTCGAGGGCCTGCGCCCGACCGTCCGGCGCCTCGCCGGGGAGCTCGTGGACGGACTGCTGGCGGACGGCGGCGGCGATCTCGTCGCCGCCGTCGCCGAGCCGCTGCCGGTCGCCGTCATCGCCGAGATGCTGGGCGTCCCGGAGGCCGACCGGCACCTGCTGCGGCCCTGGTCCGCCGACATCACCGGGATGTTCGAGCTCAACCCCACCGAGGAGGCGGCCCGGCGGGCCGTCACCGCGAGCATCGAGTTCTCCGACTACCTGCGCGCCCTGATCCGCGAGCGCCGCGCCGCCCCCGGCACCGACCTGATCAGCGCGCTCGTCCAGGCCCAGGAGGGCACCGACGCGCTCAGCGAGCAGGAGATGATCTCCACCTGCGTGCTGCTGCTCAACGCCGGCCACGAGGCCACCGTCAACACCACCGGCAACGGCTGGTGGGCGCTGTTCCGCAACCCCGGCGAACTCGCCCGGCTGCGCGGCGACGTGGACGGCCTGCTGCCCACCGCCGTCGAGGAACTGATGCGCTGGGACACCCCGCTGCAGATGTTCGAGCGCTGGGTGCTGGAGGACATCGAGGTCCGCGGCGTCACCGTCCCGCGCGGCTCCGAGATCGCCCTGCTCTTCGGGTCCGCCAACCGCGACCCGGAGCGCTTCGCCGACCCCGACCGGCTCGACCTCGGCCGCACCGACAACCCGCACGTCACCTTCGGCGCCGGAATCCACTTTTGTCTCGGCGCCCCGCTCGCCAGACTGGAGCTCACCGAGTCGTACGGCGCGCTGCTGCGCCGGGCGCCGGGCCTGCGGCTCGTCCGCGAGCCCGAGTGGCGCCCGGGCTACGTGATCCGGGGGCTGGAAGAGCTGTTGGTCGAGGTGTGACGGAAGAGGGGGAGCGGCCGTGGGCAAGGCGACGGGCACGCTGCTGGGTCTGGCGATCGGGGACGCGATCGGCCGGGTGACGGAGTTCAAGACGGTCGAGGCGATCGCGAACGACTGGCCCGACTGGCGGCAACTGCCGCTGCCGACGAAGGCGTTGATCACCGACGACACCCAGATGACGCTCGCCCTCGCCCGCGGCCTGCGCACCGCCCTCGCCCGCGGGCCGTTGACGCCCCTGCGGCTGGAGCGGCCCGTCCGCGAGGAGTTCGTCGACTGGTGGCGCTCACCGGACAACAACCGCGCCCCCGGCATGACCTGCCTGCGCGCCTGCGAGCGGCTCAGCCACGAGAAGTTCCGCTGGCAGCAGGCGAGCGACGTCGGCTCCAAGGGCTGCGGCGCCAACATGCGGGTCGCCCCGATCGGCCTGATCCGCGAGCTCGACGCCAGGCAGCACTCCGGCGCCGCGCAGCTGCAGTCCGCGCTCACCCACGGCCACCCGACCGCGCTCGCCGCGAGCGACCTCACCGCGTACGCCGTCCGCAAGCTCGCCGAGGGCGTGCCGCCGGCCGGCCTGACCGCGGTGCTGCGGGCCTACGCGCTCGCCCGGCGCGACCGGTACGACGACTTCTGGCTCGGCGACCTCGCCGACCGCTGGCTCGGCGGCTCCCCGCAGTCCGTCATCGCCCGCGGCTGGGACGACTGCCTGAAGTCGCTCGACCAGGTCGACGCCGCCCTCGCCGCGCCCGACGTCGAGGCCGACCCGTGCCTGGCCACCGGCGAGGGCTGGATCGCCGAGGAGGCCTTCGCCACCGGCCTGCTCTGCTTCCTGCTGCTGCCGGACGACCCGGTGGCCGCCGTCCGCCGCGCCGCCTACTCCAGCGGCGACTCCGACTCCCTCGCCTGCCTGACCGGCGCCTTCGCCGGCGCCCACCACGGTGAGACGGCCTGGCCGGCCGACTGGGTCGAGCGGATCGAGCACCGCGACGAGCTCCTGGAGTTCGGCGCGCTCTGGGACTGAGCCGGACGGCGGGAACCGGTGGGCGGGCGGGCGCGTCGAAGGGCCATGACGTACCGCAGCCCTCACGGAACCCGCCGTAGCTCCCGTCGCCCGGCGCCGGTGCTCCTCGCCGCCGCGCTCGCCGCCCCGCTGGTCGCGGGCTGCGGCAGCACCGGTGCCGCCACGCCCGCCGCGCCGCCGGTGCTCCGGGTGTCGGCGTCCGGCACCGGTCCCGCGGTCGATCCGGCACAGGTGACCGCCACCGCCGCCGGCACCGGCGCCCTCGGCCTGGACCTCCTCCACGCCCTCACCGCCACTCCGGACGGCGCCAGCCGCAACGTCGTGCTCTCGCCGTCCGGCCTGGCCACCCTGCTCGCGATGCTGGTGCCCGGTGCCCGCGGCACCACCGCCGACGAGCTCACCAAGGCCCTGCACACGAGCCTCACCCCGCAGCAGTACGCCCTCGCCACCGGCGCACTCGACCGCCCGGTCCAGGGCGGCGACGACGTCACGCTGCGCCGGTCCGACGACCTCTGGACCCAGCAGGGCTACCCCGTGCAGCCCGACTACCTGCAGACCCTGGCCGACGCCTTCGACACCGGGGTGCACCCCGCCGACTTCCGCAAGGATCCGGAGGGCGCCCGCAAGGCCGTCAACGCGGCCGTGGAGAAGGCCACCGACGGACGGATCAAGGACCTCTTCGCGCAGGGCCAGGTCACCGCCCAGACCCGGCTGGTCCTCACCGACGCGCTCTACCTGAAGGCGAAGTGGGCCTCCCCGTTCAAGCCGGCGCACACCGCCGACCGCCCGTTCCACAAGCTCGACGGCTCCGCCCCGAACGTGAGCACGATGGCCCAGAGCGGCAGCCTCAAGTACGCCGAGGGCTCCGGCGGGATCGTCGGCGAGCCCTGGCAGGCCGTCGAACTCCCGTACGCCGGAGGCGGGTTGGCGATGGACGTGATCGTCCCCGCGCAGGGCGGCTTCGCCGCCTTCACCAAGGGGCTCGACCAGGCCCAGCTCGACCGCATCCTCGGCGGCCTCGCCGCCAGGCCCGTCGACCTGGAGCTCCCGCGCTTCCACTTCGACACGTCCAACGAGCTCACCCCCGCCCTGCGCGCGCTCGGCGTCAGCACGGCCTTCGGCGACAAGGCCGACTTCGGCGGCATCTCCAAGGAGCCGCTCGCCGTCGGCCCGGTGGTGCAGAAGGCCACCATCGAGGTCGACGAGGAGGGCACGGTCGCGGCGGCCGGCAGCGGTGCCGGGATGGCCGGAGCGGCGGCGCCGGCCATGCACCCCGCCGAGCTGCACGTCGACCGGCCGTTCCTGTTCCTGATCCGGGACACCGCCGGCGGGGGGCCGCTCTTCCTCGGACAGGTCACCGACCCGGCGGCCGGGTAGGCCGCCGGAAGCGGCTCACCAGGCCGGGTAGCGCCCGCCGAGCGCCGGGTGGGACGGATCGCGGCTGCCGAACAGCACCAGCAGGTCGTCCGCGACCCGCAGCAGCTCCGCCCGGCCCTCGACGGCCCCCGCCCACTCGGGCGGCAGGGCCGCGGCGCCGTACGCGGCACCCGTGAGGTTGCCGCAGACGGCGCCGGTGGAGTCGCTGTCCCCGGAGTGGTTCACCGACAGCAGCAGCGCGGTGCGCACCGGGTCGGGGTCCAGGGTCGCGGCCAGCAACGAGTACACCGCGATGGCCAGGCACTCCTCGGCGATCCAGCCGAGCCCGACCCGCTCCACCGCCTCCGCCGACGGCTCCGACTCCTGCGCCACCCGCACGGCCCGGGCCAGCGCCTGCACCGTCTCCTTCGAAGCCGGCAGCTCGCGGATCTGGTCGACGGTCTCGCCGACCGCCGCCCACGGCTCGGTGCCGTTTACGAGCCGCTCGATGAGCGCCGCGAACGCGCCCGCCGCGAGGTAGCCGGTGGGGTGCCCGTGGGTCAGCTGGGCGCACTGCACGGCCAGCCCGAACGCCTGGTCCACGCCCAGCCTGGCCAGCCCGAACGGCGCCGAGCGCATCACCGTGCCGCAGCCCTTGGAGCCCGGGTTGACCGGTCCCGGCTGCCCGATCCGGGCCGGCGGCTCGAACACCGGGTGCTCGGACACCCCGCTCAGGCAGGCGTTGCCCGGCGCCCGCCGGGCGTACAGGAACGGCTGCCGCAGCAGCCAGCCGTCGTACGGGCGGGGGAGTGGCGCGGCGTCCGGCGCGGGCTGGTACTGGGTCAGCAGCCAGCGCCGGTAGGCGCCGTGGACGGCCTCCGGCACCGATCCGCCGCCGCCCGACCAGCCGCGGACGAAGCCGCGGATCAGGCCCTCGGCGGTGAACAGCGTCATCTGGGTGTCGTCGGTGACCTCGACCGTCCCGGGGCGCGCCGCGGGCGGCGGCCCGGTCACGCCGTCCGGCCCGTGCTGGTCCCGGATCTGGTGCAGCTGCTGGAACTCCACCGGCCAGCCCAGCGCGTCGCCGATCGCGCCGCCGAGCAGCGCTCCGCGCACGCGGTCGCGGTAGCCCGCGTCGGCCGCCGAATCCGTCACGTCGATCCCCCTTGTGTTCGTGGCGGACTACGTTCTATCAGGTCACCCCGGCCGTCGGGTCACCCGGCGCGAACGGCCCGCTACCGGCGGATCTCCCCGGCGCGCCCGTGCAGGGCGGCCCGGTCCGCGGCGGCACGGCCGGCCGCCCAGCCCTCGCCGTCGCTCACCCGCACGCGCTGCGACACCAGCTTCGGGAACAGCCGGCCGACCTCGTCGTCCACCGCCTCGGAGCGGGCGGCGAGGGCGGGCAACAGTCGCTCGTCCGGCAGCAGTTGCTCCTCGGTGCCGTCCTCGCGCAGGTGCCGTCCGGCGGCCGCGGCGCTGGTCGTCCGCTCGGTGGCGGCGGTCAGCCGCTCGCGGATCCGCGCCGCGTACGCGACCAGGAACGACTGCCGGAACGCCTTGGTGCGCGAGTCCCGGCCCGCGCCGGCCTTGTTGAGCGCGTGCGTGGCCTGCACCAGCAGCGAGGTGTACAGCAGCTCGACGCCGTCCAGGTCGCCGTCGAAGCCGACCACCGTGCAGAAGCCGAACTCCTTGGCCCACACCACCCGGCACCGGTTCGCCGCCGCGACCGCGTCCAGCAGCATCGTCTTCGGGCCCTCGTACGGGTTGTCCACGCCGATCCGCAGCGCCGCCGGGGCGTCGCGGTCCGCGCCGGCGGCGGCCAGCAGCGCCTCGTCGATGCTGTGCTGGGCCATCAGCTGCTGGGCCTTGGCGGTCAGCGCCTCGGCCTCCTCCGGGTACTCGGTGGACTCGGCCTTCGCGAGCAGCGCCCGGATGCGCGCCAGCATCCGCGGCTCGCCCGGCACCGGCCCGGCCGCGCCGCGCGCGGACGCGGGTGCGGAACCGGGGGCGGGCCCGACCGGGGCGATCGGGGGCAGCCGGCCCCAGGTGCGGATCAGCTCCAGGGCGGCGGTGGCGAGCGCGAAGCGGTCCAGCCGGTGGCGCTGGGCGAAGGCGGTCAGGTAGTCGTCGTCACCGGGCCACCACACCTCGGTCTCCAGCTCGCGCAGCTGCTCCTGCCAGCGCCGGTCCAGCGCGGCCGCCGGGTGGCGGCGGCCCTCGGCGGCGATCAGGTCCACGGCGAGCGCGAGGTGGACGGGCTTCAGCTCGCGCCGGACCACCCGCACCAGGTCGGCCGGGCGCCACCCCGCCGACCAGCACCGCCCGACGGCGGTGTCCGCGTACCCGAGCACCGCCCGGCTCACCGCCGGCCACTGCCCGGCCGACGCGGCCAGCAGCGACGCGCCCGTGTCCAGCGCGAGGTCCAGCAACTCGTCCGGGGCCGTCAGCACCGACCGCACCGCCTGCTCCAGCAGCGGTCCGGCGTCCCCGCCGCCCTGCTGCGCCCGCTTGCCCACGGTGTGTCCCTGCTCTCGTCGACGGCCGGTTTCCTCCAGCCATGATGCCGGAGCGCCGGGCGTCGCCGGGGGGCGCCCGAGGGGGCGGTGGGGGAACGGGCGGTCGAGCGCTGCCGGGGTGGTGGTGCGTTGGGAGCGCGGGGTGGGGGTGGGGGACGGAGCCGGACGAGCGAGCGCCCGGCCCCCGTCGTCGGGGGACCGGGCGCTCACCGCACCGCTCAGCGCTCTATGGCCTTGGCCAGGATCTCCGGGGTGCGCTCCAGCAGGCGGGCGCCCGCCATGCGGACGCCGAGGTACGCGATCAGTCCGCCGTAGACCGGCCCCGCCGCCAGCAGCGGCCAGGTGGGCCGGTCGGCGGCGAGGGCCCAGCCCAGGTAGCCGGCCACGGGCAGTGCCAGCAGCGCGACGCCGAGCATCGACCCGAACTGGTTGAGCAGCACCAGCCCGCTCTGCCCGGGTGCGGCGTTGCGCATCGGGTTGCTGTCCGCGGGCATCGTGTACGGCGCGAGCACGCTCAGCATCGAGCCGACCGCGATGCCGCAGCCCAGCAGTGCGAGGGCGAGGCCGAGCGCGGACGGCAGGTGCGCCCAGTCCCCGGTGACGACCGTCAGCACCACGGCGAGCACCAGCGTCACCGGCACCGCGTACGACAGCACCGCGTACGCCCGTCCGCGCAGCTCGTCGCGGGCGTCGGCCGGGGTGCGCAGGGTCGCGGCGATCATCCAGAACGCCGAACCGTCCATGCCGAACAGGTTGAGCATCTGCAGCCCGAGGAACATCCCGGTCGCCGCCAGCAGGTAGACGCTCGACCAGCCCTGGACCACCGACAGCACGCAGATCACCAGCGTCATGCCGATGCTGGTGAACACCGCCGCCTTGGCCCGCGGCTCGCGCCAGGCGTACCGCAGGTGGCGCTGCATCACCGCGCCGGTCCGGCCGGCCGGCAGGAAGCCCCAGCCGCGCGAGCTCTGCACCCCGCGGGCCACCTCCAGGGTCGAGGAGTCCGCGGTGACCATCAGCTCCTGGAGGCTCCGCCGCCACCAGCGCAGCAGCAGGGCGAGCAGCGCACCGGCCAGCGCCAGCTGGAGCAGCGCGAGCGCGTACCGGCCCTCGCCGGCCGTCCGGCCCGCGTCCATCGCACCGATCGGCGGGATCCAGCGCAGCACGGCGGTGATCGGCCGCAGCGGGCTGAGGTCGAGGTGTCCGTTGGCGTCGGGCCGGCCGAAGGTGCTCTGCCAGCCGACGTTGGCGCCCTGGACGAGCAGGGCGAACAGCAGTCCGCCGAAGATCGCGAAGTCCTTGCCGCGCCGGCTGGACAGCATCCGGGCGTTGCCGGCCGCGACCGCCCGGGAGAGCGTGACCAGGCAGAGCACGGCGAGCGGCACGCCGATCAGGTCGGCCGCCGCCGAGGCGCCGCCGTTCGCGCCGGACAGCGCCGCACCGGTGACGAGCACCAGGCTGACCAGCGGTCCCGGCCCGATCAGGCTGGCCAGCAGCGAGCCGCGCAGCAGCGGTCCGGGCCGCAGCGGCAGCATGGTGAGCCGGGTCGGGTCGGCGCTCTCGTCGCTGGAGAACAGGAACAGCGGGATGGCGGCCCAGCCGAGGGTGAGCACGCCGAGCAGCATCACGCCGGCGTCCCCGGAGCCGGCCACCCGGCCGTTGAGCACCGCCAGGGCGAGGGCGATCCCGGTGGCGAAGAGCAGGCCGAACACCGCTCCGACGATGTACACCCCGGCCCGGCCCCGGCTGCGCTTCAGCCCGTTGCGCAGCAGCCGCAGCTTGAGCGCCACGAGCGCGCGGACGACCGTCCCCCCGTCGGGGACGGCCGCACTCATGCGCCCACCTCGCTGCGCTCGGCAGCCGCTTCGCGCAACGCGCACCTCTTGATGGTTCGCTTCCTTCGCTCGCTCACTGCCCGCCCCCGGCGTTCCCGCCGCCGAGCCAGCCGAGCGCCTGCCCGTCGTCCTCGCGGACGCCGATCAGGTCGAGGAAGGCCTCGTGCAGGCTGCGCCCGCCCCGGACGGCGTCCAGCGGCCCGTGGGCGATGACCCGGCCGGCGTTGACGACGGCGACCCAGTCGCAGAGCTGCTCGACGAGCTCCATGACGTGGCTGGAGAAGACCACCGTCGAGCCGGCGGCCGCGTACCGCTTGAGCACGCCGCGGATGGTCTGCGCGGAGACCGGGTCGACGCCCTCGAAGGGTTCGTCGAGGAACAGCACGTCGGGGTTGTGCAGCAGCGCGGCGGCGAGGCCGATCTTCTTGCGCATGCCGGTGGAGTAGTCGGCGACGAGCTTGTCGGCGTCGGCGGCGAGGTCCAGGACGGCCAGCAGCTCCTCGGCCCGGCGGTCCACCTCGGCGCCGGGCAGGCCGCGCAGCCGCCCGTTGTACTGCAGCAGCTCGCGCCCGCTGAGCCGCTCGAACATCCGCAGGCCCTCGGGCAGGATGCCGATCCGCGCCTTGACGGCGACCGGGTCGGCCCAGACGTCGCCGCCGTGCACGAGGACGGCGCCCTGGTCGGGCCGGAGCAGGCCGGTGACCATGGAGAGCGTCGTGGTCTTGCCCGCGCCGTTCGGGCCGACCAGTCCGACGAACGCGCCGGCCGGCAGCTCCAGGCTGAGCCCGGCGACGGCGGCCTGGGTGCCGAAGTGCTTCCAGAGCCCCTGGATGCTCACCGCGGAGGCGGCGGGAGCGGCGGACGGGGTGACGGCGGAGGCGGCGGACGGGGTGGCGGGTCCGGGTGCTCCGGACGGCGGAGGCGCTGACGCCTGCATGGTTGCCTTCTCTGGTCGACGGGTCGTGCGGATCCAGCCTGTCACTCGCCGAACGGGCTGTCGTCCGAGTTGAGGATGACCTGAGTTTGTCCCCCGAACGGGTGAGGCACACCGGCTCCGGCAATCCCCTGCCGTGAACCGGCAACTACTCGGCCGCCCCGTTCGTCCGGCACTATGAGGACCAGTTGGGCGCGCGGCGCGCGCCGGGGTGTCGGGAGGCGACGGATGGCTGTGCAGCCCTGGGGTGAGCCTTCGCCGCAGTCCGGGATGAGGGCGGCGCACGCGGACCGCGACCGCACGATCGACGTGCTGAAGGCGGCGTACGCCGAGGGCCGGCTGTCGCTGGAGGAGTACGAGCAGCGCCACGAGGCGGCGGCCCACGCGCAGACCTACGGCCAGCTGTCGGTGCTGGTCGCCGACCTGCCGTCCGGGCCGGTGGTGCCGCCGGCGGCGTTCGACGGGCGCCCGGTGCCGCAGACGTTCCAGCCGTACCCGCCGCCGCCGATGCCGTACCCGCCGTACCAGGTGCGCTCCACCAACGGCCTGGCCGTCACGTCGATGGTGCTCGGCCTGTCCGGGCTGTCGCTGCCCGCGGTGATCACCGGCCACATCGCCCGCTCGCAGATCAGGCAGCGCAATCAGGACGGGGACTGGGCGGCGGTCATCGGGCTGGTGGTCGGCTACCTGGGCTCCGCGTTCTGGGCCCTGATGTTCCTGGGGGTCGTCCTGGCGGCGGGGGGCCGGGGCTGAGCGCCGGAGGGCGCCGCCGTGCCGGGCGCCGAGTGGCGTACGCCACTCCGGTGTGGTAGAGCGGCAGGAGGGCGGCTCGTCACCGGGCTGCCGTTCGCGGGACACCCCCGCGACACCCGGCCGACAGCCGCGACCTGCGGCGTTGCATTTGTTTTGACCGCGCCCCATGCGCTAGGTACGCTCTGACCTTGTGCCTGGGGTGTCCCCGGGTCCTTGTGCGTGCATGCACACCGGCCGCCGCGCCGAGCCGGAGCGCCCTCCAGCGCTCCGCGCGTAGAGCGCCGTCGCTGTACATCAGCCATGGGATTCCGTGTCGTAACAAGCCCAACACACCCGACCGCGTGGGTCGACCACGGGGTCGTGTGCGAGGGAGACACCGCAGGTTAGTTCCACCAAGCCTTGGCACACAGAAAACGGAGAAACGGTGCCTACGATCCAGCAGCTGGTCCGAAAGGGCCGGCAGGACAAGGTCGAGAAGAACAAGACTCCCGCGCTGAAGGGTTCCCCGCAGCGCCGTGGGGTCTGCACGCGTGTGTACACGACCACCCCGAAGAAGCCGAACTCGGCGCTTCGTAAGGTCGCCCGTGTGCGCCTCACCAGCGGGATCGAGGTCACCGCTTACATCCCGGGCGAGGGCCACAACCTGCAGGAGCACTCCATCGTGCTGGTGCGCGGTGGTCGTGTGAAGGACCTTCCTGGTGTCCGCTACAAGATCATCCGCGGTTCGCTCGACACCCAGGGTGTCAAGAACCGCAAGCAGGCTCGCAGCCGCTACGGCGCCAAGAAGGAGAAGTAAGAATGCCTCGTAAGGGCCCCGCCCCGAAGCGCCCGGTCATCATCGACCCGGTTTACGGCTCCCCGGTCGTCACCCAGCTGGTCAACAAGATCCTGCTGCACGGCAAGCGCTCCACCGCCGAGCGGATCGTCTACGGCGCCCTCGAGGGCGTCCGTGAGAAGACCGGCTCGGACCCGGTCGTCGCGCTGAAGCGCGCGCTGGAGAACGTCAAGCCGGCCCTCGAGGTCAAGTCCCGCCGTGTCGGTGGCGCGACCTACCAGGTTCCGGTCGAGGTCCGTCCGGGCCGCGCCAGCACCCTGGCGCTGCGCTGGATGGTCGGTTACTCCCGCGCCCGTCGCGAGAAGACCATGACCGAGCGCCTGATGAACGAGATCCTCGACGCCAGCAACGGCCTGGGCGCTTCCGTGAAGCGTCGCGAGGACACCCACAAGATGGCCGAGTCCAACAAGGCCTTCGCGCACTACCGCTGGTAGTCCGTACCCCGTCACTAGACAGAGAGAGAACGAGCCACCATGGCTGCAACCTCCCTTGACCTCGCCAGGGTCCGCAACATCGGGATCATGGCGCACATCGACGCGGGCAAGACCACCACCACCGAGCGGATCCTGTTCTACACCGGTGTCTCGTACAAGATCGGTGAGGTCCACGATGGCGCTGCCACCATGGACTGGATGGAGCAGGAGCAGGAGCGCGGCATCACGATCACGTCGGCCGCGACGACCTGTCACTGGACGGTCGACGACGTCGACAACACCATCAACATCATCGACACCCCGGGTCACGTCGACTTCACCGTCGAGGTGGAGCGTTCGCTGCGCGTCCTCGACGGTGCCGTGACGGTGTTCGACGGTGTCGCCGGTGTCGAGCCCCAGTCCGAGACCGTGTGGCGGCAGGCTGACCGCTACGGCGTCCCGCGCATCTGCTTCATCAACAAGCTGGACCGCACGGGCGCGAACTTCTTCTTCTGCGTCGACACCATCGTGGAGCGCCTCAGCGCCACCCCGCTGGTCATGCAGCTCCCGATCGGTGCCGAGGCGGACTTCAAGGGCGTTGTCGACCTTGTCCGCATGAAGGCGCTGGTCTGGTCGGCCGAGGCCGCCAAGGGCGAGATGTACGACATCGTCGACATCCCGGCCGAGCTGCAGGAGCAGGCGGACGAGTACCGCGAGACGCTGATCGACACCGTCTCCAACGTCAGCGACGAGATCATGGAGCTCGCCCTCGAGGGCGAGGAGATCCCGGTCGAGCTGCTGCAGGCCGCGATCCGCAAGGGCACCCTGAACTCGGACTTCACCCCGATCTTCTGTGGTACCGCCTTCAAGAACAAGGGCGTTCAGCCCCTGCTCGACGCGGTCGTCAAGTACCTGCCGTCGCCGCTGGACATCGAGTCCGTCGAGGGCACCAAGCCCAACGACCCGGACACCAAGATCTCCCGCAAGGCGTCGGACGACGAGCCGCTGGCCGCGCTGGCGTTCAAGATCATGTCCGACCCGCACCTGGGCAAGCTCACCTTCGTCCGGATCTACTCCGGCCGCCTGGAGTCCGGCACCTCGGTGCTGAACGCCGTCAAGGGCAAGAAGGAGCGCATCGGCAAGATCTACCGCATGCACGCGAACAAGCGTGAGGAGATCGAGTCGGTGGGCGCCGGCGACATCGTCGCCGTCATGGGCCTGAAGCAGACCACCACCGGTGAGACGCTGTCCGACGAGAAGCACCCGGTCATCCTGGAGTCCATGGACTTCCCGGCCCCGGTCATCCGCGTCGCGATCGAGCCCAAGTCCAAGGGTGACCAGGAGAAGCTGGGTGTCGCCATCCAGCGTCTCGCCGAGGAGGACCCGTCCTTCCAGGTCAACACGGACGAGGAGACCGGCCAGACCATCATCGCGGGCATGGGCGAGCTGCACCTCGAGGTGCTGGTCGACCGCATGAAGCGTGAGTTCAAGGTCGAGGCCAACGTCGGCAAGCCGCAGGTCGCCTACCGCGAGACGATCCGTTCGGCCGTCGAGCGCATCGACTACACGCACAAGAAGCAGACCGGTGGTTCGGGCCAGTTCGCGAAGATCCAGATCGCGATCGAGCCGCTCGAGCAGGCCGAGGGCTACGAGTTCGTGAACAAGGTCACCGGTGGCCGCGTGCCGAAGGAGTACATCCCTTCGGTCGACGCCGGTTGCCAGGAGGCCATGGAGTTCGGTGTGCTCGCCGGCTACCCGCTCCAGGGTGTCCGCGTCACGCTGCTCGACGGTGCGTCGCACGACGTCGACTCCTCCGAGCTCGCGTTCAAGATCGCCGGTTCGATGGCCTTCAAGGAAGGCGCCAGGAAGGCCAAGCCGGTCCTTCTTGAGCCGATGATGGCCGTCGAGGTCACCACGCCCGAGGACTACATGGGCGACGTGATCGGTGACATCAACTCTCGCCGTGGCCAGATCCGGTCCATGGACGAGCGTCACGGTGCCCGCGTCGTCACGGCGCTGGTGCCGCTCTCCGAGATGTTCGGCTACGTCGGTGATCTGCGCAGCAAGACCTCTGGTCGCGCGAGCTACTCGATGCAGTTCGACTCGTACGCCGAGGTTCCGAAGAACGTGGCGGACGACATCATCGCCAAGGCCAAGGGCGAGTAAGGACCGGCGCGAGCCGATCCCTTACCCGAGGAGGCAGTTCGTCCCGACATTCGGGACGATTGCCACCCCTTAGGCTATTAGGAGGCGACCCGGGAGGATCCGGACGGATTCTCCCGGGCCCCTCCGGCCCCCACCCGCGGGACGGTACGAGGTGTCCTCGGGCATCCCGCACCCAACCCGATAAAAGACCAACTGACGTCAGCACGGCGTACAGGAACTGTCCTCAGGAGGACTCAGTGGCGAAGGCGAAGTTCGAGCGGACGAAGCCCCACGTCAACATCGGCACCATCGGTCACATCGACCACGGTAAGACCACGCTGACCGCGGCCATCACCAAGGTGCTGCACGACGCGTACCCGGACATCAACCCCTTCACGCCGTTCGACCAGATCGACAAGGCCCCGGAGGAGCGTCAGCGCGGTATCACCATCTCGATCGCGCACGTCGAGTACCAGACCGAGGCGCGTCACTACGCCCACGTCGACTGCCCGGGTCACGCTGACTACATCAAGAACATGATCACCGGTGCCGCCCAGATGGACGGCGCCATCCTGGTGGTCGCCGCCACCGACGGCCCGATGCCGCAGACCAAGGAGCACGTCCTCCTGGCCCGCCAGGTCGGCGTCCCCTACATCGTCGTCGCCCTGAACAAGGCCGACATGGTGGACGACGAGGAGATCCTGGAGCTCGTCGAGCTCGAGGTCCGTGAGCTCCTCTCCGAGTACGAGTTCCCGGGCGACGACCTGCCGGTCGTCCGCGTCTCCGCGCTGAAGGCGCTGGAGGGCGACAAGGAGTGGGGCGAGAAGCTCCTCGGCCTGATGCACGCCGTGGACGAGGCCATCCCGACCCCGGCCCGCGCCGTGGACCAGCCGTTCCTGATGCCGATCGAGGACGTCTTCACGATCACCGGTCGTGGCACCGTCGTCACCGGCCGCATCGAGCGCGGCATCCTCAAGGTCAACGAGACTGTCGACATCATCGGCATCAAGGAGACCAAGACCACCACCACGGTCACCGGCATCGAGATGTTCCGCAAGCTGCTCGACGAGGGCCAGGCCGGTGAGAACGTCGGTCTGCTGCTCCGCGGCATCAAGCGCGAGGACGTCGAGCGCGGCCAGGTCATCATCAAGCCGGGTTCGGTTACCCCGCACACCGACTTCGAGGCCCAGGCCTACATCCTGTCGAAGGACGAGGGTGGCCGCCACACCCCGTTCTTCAACAACTACCGCCCGCAGTTCTACTTCCGCACCACCGACGTGACCGGCGTCGTGACCCTCCCCGAGGGCACCGAGATGGTCATGCCGGGCGACAACACCGGCATGACGGTCGCGCTGATCCAGCCGATCGCCATGGAGGAGGGCCTGAAGTTCGCCATCCGTGAGGGTGGCCGCACCGTCGGCGCCGGCCAGGTCACCAAGATCATCAAGTAATTGATGCTCTGACCTGCCTGCCTCGTACAGGCCAGTCCGAAGGGCCCCGCACACTCCAGGGTGTGCGGGGCCCTTCGGCGTGTCGGCTGGCATCCGGGGCACCGGTGTGGGTGGGGGCTTTCCGCGCCGGATAGACTGGGGCACCCGCAGCCGTCGCCAGAGCGAGGCTGACCGTGGCTCTCTTCGCCCCACTCGCCGAAAGCGCTCCGGAATGACCTCTGCTCCGCTTCTGACGAAGCCCTCGTTGCTCCGGCGCCGTGCCTCGGCCCGGACCGGCGAATCCGGCGCCCTCAAGCCGAAGCGCCCCCGCCTCTACGCGCTGGACGGCATGCGGCTGTTCGCCGCCCTCAGCGTGATGTCCTTCCACTGGACGGCCTACGTGGGCATCGCGGGCGTCTGGCAGGGGGTGACCCCCAAGCAGGCGCTGCCACTGGTGAACCGCATGGCGGCGTACGGCTGGCTCGGCGTCGAGCTGTTCTTCGTGATCAGCGGCTTCGTGATCTGCATGAGCTGCTGGGGGAAGCGACCGGGCGAGTTCTTCGTCTCCCGGGTGGTCCGGCTCTACCCGGCCTACTGGGCCGGCATCGCGCTGACCAGCCTGGTGGTGCTCAACTTCAAGCACTTCGCCCGGCTCGGTGCCGCGGACGGGCTCAACCTGACCACGATCCTCGGCAACCTGACGATGCTGCAGACCCCGCTCGGGATGCGGCACGTCGACGGCGTGTACTGGACCCTCTGGGTCGAGATGCGGTTCTACCTGCTGTTCGCCATCGTCGTGGCGACCGGCCTCACCTACCGCAAGGTGGTGGCGTTCTGCGGGATCTGGACCATCTTCGCGGTCCTCGCCCCGCAGGCCGGGATACCGCTGCTGACCACGATGGCCATGCCGAACGAGTCGCCGTTCTTCATCGCCGGTGTCGGCATGTTCCTCATGTACAAGTTCGGGTCGAACCTGCTGCTCTGGGGCATCGTCGGCTTCTCCTGGATCCTCGCGCTGACCAGGCTGAACTCCATCAAGGACATGTACGTCAACGTCCTCGGCCACCCGCTCTCCTGGAACGTCATGGCGGCCGCGGTCACGCTGGCGTTCCTGCTGGTCCTGGGCGCGGCACTGGGCTGGTTCGACTGGGTGCAGTGGAAGTGGCTGACCGTCGCGGGCGCGCTGACCTACCCGCTGTACCTGATCCACCAGGAGGTCGGCTGGACGCTGATCCACTTCCTCCTCACCCGGGGCCTCGGCGTCAAGGCGGCCCTGCTCGCGGCGCTGGCCACGGTCCTGGTCACCGCCTGGCTGATCCACCGGCTGGTCGAGAAGCCGCTGTCGAAGGTCCTCAAGAAGGCCCTGGACCGGTCCATGGCGACCCTGCGCCAGGTCTCGGACGAACCTGCCCCCCGCCGCCCCTGAACGGTGGGCCCCTCGATGAATGCTCCGCCCAAGAAGCATTCATCGAGAGGTAAAAACCTGCTGCTAGCCTGGCCGTCACCAGGGCCCCGGCACTGATCGAACATCCCCATTCACAAGGAAACAGGCGACAACTGATGTTCACCGCAGCTGTATCGGCAGAGCCGGAGGCCACCAGGCCGGCGCCGCTGTTGTCGGTCGTCATGCCGATCTACAACGAGCAGGAGGCGCTGCCCCTGACCGTTGAGCGGCTGCGTCCGATCCTCGACGACCTCGGCATCAGCTACGAGGTCGTCGGCATCGACGACGGCAGTACCGACGCGACCCCGGCGCTCATGCAGAAGATCCACCAGGACTGGCCGGAGTTCCGCATCGTCCGCTTCGCGCGCAACTCCGGGCACCAGGCGGCGCTGACCGCGGGCATCCACCGCGCCTTCGGCGACTACGTCGTGTCGATCGACGCCGACCTGCAGGACCCGCCGGAGAAGATCCCCGAGATGCTCTCGCTCGCGCGCGAGCAGAACCTCGACATCGTCTACGGCGTGCGCGGCGACCGCGGCACCGACACCGTGTTCAAGCGGCGCACGGCCGGCGCCTACTACTGGCTGATGCGCAAGCTCGTCGGCAAGAAGATGCCCAACCAGGCCGGTGACTTCCGCCTGCTCAGCCGGGCCGCCGTCGAGGCCCTGAAGGCGCTGCCCGAGCACCAGCCGGTCTACCGCCTGCTCGTGCCGTGGCTGGGCTTCCCGAGCGGCGAGGTCGTCTACGTGCGCGAGGAGCGGGTCGCCGGCAGCACCCACTACCCGCTGTCGAAGATGCTTCGCCTGGCCATCGACAGCATCACCAACTTCTCGGCCGCCCCGCTGCGGCTCGCCACCTGGCTCGGCGTGCTGAGCTTCGTGCTCTGCTTCGGCCTCGGCGTCTACACCACCGTCGCGTACGCGCTCGGCAAGACCGTGCCCGGCTGGTCCTCGCTGTTCATCGGGATGCTCTTCCTCGGCGCCGTCCAGCTGATCTGCATGGGTCTGCTCGGCGAGTACGTCGGCCGGATCTACTCGGCGGCCCAGGCGCGACCGGCCTACTTCGTGGGCTACGACTCGGCCGACGGCCGCAGCGCGAAGCCGGCGAAGGTCTCCGAGTTCGTGGCGTGAGCGCGAGTCCGGTCCCGCCCGGACCGGACTCCGCCACCGACCGCCGTGACCCCGACGCCGAGCCCGCAGGAGAAAGAACACGCGATGGGCACCACTGACAGCACCGCACCCGCTCTCGGGACGCCGTCCGCGGCCGAGGGGCGGGTCGGCGCGTCGGTGTCCGGCACCGCCCGGCCCGGCACCGGCGCGCGACTGGTGCGGTTCCTGCCGGCGCTGGCCGCGTACGCCCTGCTGGTGGCCCTGCTCCTGGCCTCGGACACCTCCGTCTCGGACGTCGCGCGCTACACCTTCTACGTGCTCTGGGGCGTCCTGCTGCCGGGCACCCTGGTGTTCCGGGCCCTGCGCCGCCGGCCGCACACCCTGGTCGAGGACCTCGCCTTCGGCGCCGTCGTCGGTCTCGTGCTGGAGCTGGCGGCCTGGGCGGTCCTGGTCGGGCTCGGCCTCCAGTCGGCCGCCACGGCGTGGCCGCTCGCCGTGGTGGTCCCGTTCCTCGCAGTGCCGCGGCTGCGGCGGCACTGGTTCCCGCGCGGGTACCGGCGGACCTCGACGGGCTGGAACTGGTCCGTCGCCGGCATCGTCGGCCTCACGAGCGCCTACCTCTACGCGGCCGTCCTCAGCCGCAACCCGATCATCCCGGACACCGAGACCACCCGGCAGTACATCGACCTGCCGTACCTGCTCTCGCTGGCCGGCAACGCGAAGAACAACTTCCCGCTGACCTTCCCGCAGGCGGCGGGGGAGCCGCTGCACTACCACTGGTTCACCTTCGCGCACATGGCGATGACCGACCTGGTCGGCCACATCGACCTGCCGGTGGTCCAGATGCGGCTGATGGTGCCCGCGCTGGTCGCCCTCGCGATGGTGATCACCGCGGTGGTGGGGCACCGGCTGTCCGGCCGGGCCTGGGCCGGGCCGGTCGCGGCGCTGCTGGTGTTCGCGGTCGGCGAGTTCAACGCGGTCTACCCGAACAACACCCCCAACTGGACCTTCGGCGCGCCGCTGGTGCCGCTGATGTCCTGGGCGAGCCTGTCGCTGACCTACAGCCAGCCGCTGCTGATGGCGCTGATCGGCGTGATCGCGGACGTGCTGCGCGGCCGCGGCGACGAGGACGCGAGCGACGCGAACGAGGACGCGGACGGGGACGCCGGCGGTGCCGCGCGGGACCGGGCGCCGCTGCTCGGCCGGGGCGCCTACGTCCTGGTCGCGCTGTTCGCGCTGGCCTCCAGCGCGGCCAAGGCGAGCTCACTGCCCGTCACCCTGGCGGGCCTGGCCTTCGCGGGCCTGATGGTGCTCATCGGCACCCGGCGGATCCCGTGGGCGATCGTCCGGCTCGGCGCGATCGTGGCCGGAGCCCAACTGTTCGCCACCGCCGTGCTGTTCAAGTTCGAGAGCTACGGCCTGGAGGTCGTGCCCTTCGGCAACGTCCAGAAGTACTGGGCCGACCCCGCGCACACCAGGACCGCGGTGACGCAGGCGGTGGTCGTCGCGGCGACCCTGATCGCCTTCCTGCTCAACCACCAGCTCCGCCTGGTGGGCATGGTCCCGTTGATCTGGCGGCGCCGGCTGCGGCTGGAGCAGTCCCAGTGGTTCCTGCTCGGCGGCGCCCTGGCCGGCCCGGCGGTCTACCTGGTGGTCAACGGCTTCAACGCCAGCTACTTCACCCTGGCCGGGCTGCCGTTCGGCGTGCTGCTGTCGGCCTGGGGCTACTGCGAGGTCTTCGAGCGGGCCGCGCTGCCCGCCCGGGGCAAGGCCGCGCTCGCGGTCGGCACGCTCTCCTTCGTGGGCCTGCTGACGTACGGCATCTACCACTACGCGGGGGACTGGGCGGCCTTCGCGCTCAAGGCGGTCGGCGACGCCAAGGGCACCAAGTCGTACACCCCGCTGGTGCCCGCACTGGCCGCCGCGGCCGCGCTCGCCGCCGTCGCCGTCGTCGTCGGACTGCTCTGGCGGGCGGCCGGGCGGGCGCTGCCCGGGCTGCGCCGGCGCGGCGGGCTGGTGCTCCTCACGGGCGCGCTCGTGGCCGGTGCGCCGTCGCTGCTGCTCGACGTCCAGCAGTCGAAGCACGTCGTCTGGGACGGCGCCTGGCCGCTGCCGGCCGGCCAGGTCGAGGCCGCGCGCTGGGTGCGTGCGCACAGCCGCCCGACCGACGTCCTGGTCACCAACGACCACTGCCGCTCCGAGAACGACTGGGCGGTCCCGGGCCAGAACTGCTGGAACTCGCTCTCGTTCTGGCTCAGTGCCTACTCCGAGCGCTCGGTGCTCGTGGAGGGCTGGGCGTACTCGCCGCGGCTGATGTCGGAGAAGTCCGCCAGCTTCTGGGACCAGCCGCTGCTCAAGTTCAACGACGACGCGATCCACCACCCGACCGCCGACATCCTCCGGGAGCTGCGGGACCGGTACCACGTCCGGTACCTGGTGGCGGACCGCAAGCCGGCTCCGGAGTCGCCGCTCCTGAAGTCCCTCGCCACCCCCGTCTTCGACAACGGCCGGGTGGCCGTGTACGAGCTCTCCTGACCCGACAAGCAGATCGCATGGGTTCCCACATGGTTTCCACCAACGAGTCGACCGACGCGGCCACGGTGCCGGACGCCGCGGAGCAGGGCTCCGCCGGCGGCGGCAAGGCCAACCGCCAGATCCCGTCCTTCCTGGTCATCGGGGTGCTGAGCACGCTGTTCTACCTCGGGCTGTACGTCGTGGCCCGGATGGTGGTCAACCCCCAGGCCGCCAACCTGATCGCGCTCGCGGTGAGCGCCGTCGCCAACACCGCCGCCAACCGGCGGTTCACCTTCGGGATCACCGGCAGCGAGGGGGCGCTGCGCCACCAGCTGCAGGGGGCCGTCGCGTTCGTGATCGGGCTCGCGCTGAGCTCCGGCGTGCTCGCCCTGCTCGACGTGGCGGCCCCGCACGCCTCCAAGGTCGTCGAGGTCGGCGGCCTGATCGTGGCGAACGGCCTGGCCACCGTGGTCCGCTTCCTGCTGATGAAGGTGTGGGTCTTCAAGAAGTGATGCGGGCGGCCGAGCCGTCCCGGTCGGCGCTGCGGCGCAGCGGCCGGGGCGTCCAGCCGCGCAGCCGCGTGGCCGGTTCCTCGACGAGGTGCCAGGAGAGGGCGGCCAGCACGCCCGTCACGGTGAGCGCGCAGGCCAGGAAGCCTGGCCGGCCGTACGCGGCGCAGCCGACCAGGGCCAGGGCCTGCTCGACGGGGAAGCCGTAGATGTAGACCCCGTACGAGTAGTCGCCGATCCCGTCGAGGCGCCGGCACCAGCGGGGGAGCCGGGCCGCGGCCCAGAACAGCAGGTAGACCAGGGCCGGTTGGCCGAGGGCGCCGAAGCCGCCCCAGCGGAGCGTGGCGGCCAGCGCCACGGCGGAGGCCAGGGCGAGGCGGTCGTCCACCGGTATGCGTTCGGCGTGGAGCCGGCAGGCGGTGCCGAGCAGGAACGTGAAGGCCAGGACGGCGGCGAGGTGCCAGGTGAGCCGGCCGAGGAGCGGCAGGGTGGCGCCCGGTCCGCCGGCCGGGGGCACGTCCGGGGGCAGGTCGGTGGCGCCGGAGAGGATCAGTACCCAGAGCGCGAGCGCCAGCGCGGGGACGGCGGCCGGCCGCCGCAGCAGCCCGGCCAGGGCGAGCAGGGCGGCCAGGAGGTAGCACAGGAGCTCGTACTTGAGCGACCACAGGGCGCCGTTGAGGCTGCCGTCGAAGTTCGTCCCGGCGCGGATGCCCGTGGCGATGACTCCGGAGACGTCCCAGCCCGCGGTCGGGCTGCTGCTGCCGAGGCTGGTGACGTAGCTGAGCGGTCCGTCCGAGCGGTCCCAGAAGCCGGTGAGGGTGCCGTGCTGCCACCGGTAGAGCACGGGCATCAGGACGGCGGCGGACAGGAGCAGCGAGACCCAGAGCCCGGGGACGATCCGCAGGGCGCGGTGCCAGACGAACCGCAGGGTGCCGAGGCGCCGGGCGCTGCCGGTGATGACGAAACCGGAGATCGCGAAGAAGCCGAGGACCGCGCTCTTGCCCAGGTCGGTCTGCTGCCCGCTCCAGGACCACAGCGGGTCCTGGCGGCCCCAGCCGAGCGGGTAGACGTGCGACACCACCACGGTGGCGGCGAGCACCAGGCGCAGCGCCCCGAAGGCGTTCGCCCGGCCGGCGGTCAGGTCGGCGAAGGTCCCGCGCCGGAAACGCTCTCCGATGGCTCCCCCTCGTGCGCGGATGCGGGTGCGGGGGGGGGGGGGGGGGGGGGGGGGGCGCGGGGGCGGGCGGGGGGGGGGGGGGGGGCCCCGCGGCGGGGGGGGGGGGGGGCCGCCCCCCCCCCCCCCCACCTCTCCTGTTTCGGCGGCCTCTTCTTCGGCCTCGTGGGCGGGGGGGTGTGGGTCTCCCTCCCCCCCCCCCCCCCCCCCCCCCCGGGACGACGGGTCGGCCGTTATGCGACCGGCGCGGTGCTCTGGGCGGTCCACAGCTCGCGGACGGCCTCGCGCAGGGTGCGGCGGGGGGTCCAGCCGAGGCTGTCGCGGGCGACGGTGACGTCGAGCTGCTGCCACTCGGTCTCCGGGCCGGTGCCGTCGGGGGCCGGGACCTCGGTGATCTCGGTGGGCACGCCGCTCTCCTCGATCAGGAGCTCGACCAGGTGGCGGGCGGTGGAGGCGGAGCCGGTGCCGACGTTGACGACCGGCGGGGCCGAGCGGTCGGCGGCGGCCAGCAGGACGGCGTCGAGGGTGTCGGTGAGGTCGACGAAGTCGCGCAGGGCGGTGAGCGGCTGCAGCGAGAGCTGCGCGGTCTCGCCGGCCGCGCGGGCGGCGTCGAGCTTGGCGGCCATGACGCCGAGCAGGCTGTGGCCGGGCTGGCCGGCGCCGACGACGTTGCCGAGCCGCAGCACGACGCCGGAGATCCGGCCGGCCTCGACGGCGCGCACGACGGCCTCGGTGGCGGCGAGCTTGAGCTTGCCGTACTCCATGACCGGGGCGGCCGGGTCGCTCTCGCGCTGGCTGGTGCCGACCGGGGCCATGCCGTACTCGTGGACGGTGCCGAGGTGGACCAGGCGGGCGGGGGAGGCCATGGCGGCGACGGCCTCGATCAGCCGCTCGGTGAGGACGACGTTGGCCTGGTACATCTGCTCGTCGTTCAGGCCCCACATGCCGCCGGCCGCGTTGACGACGGTGTCGATCCGCTCGCGGTCGAGCAGCGCGGTGAGCTCGGCGGGGTCGCCGTTGGAGAGGTCGAAGGCGACGAACCGGCCGGGCGCCGGCTCGGCCGGGGCCTTGCGGGCGAGGCTGAGCACCTCGGCGCCCTGCGCCAGGAGGCGGGCGCCGAGCACCCGGCCGATGAAGCCGGTGCCACCGAGGACGGCCACCCGGGCCGGTGCCGTGTGCGGAGCGGTCATTGCGGGGACTCCAGGGGGTTCGTGGGTCAGCGGGGACGGCGGGCCGTGCTGGTGGCGTTGCGCAGCAGGGCCTTCGCACCGTCCCACTGGCCGGCGCGCATCGCGCCCGGGACCAGGGTGAGGGCGTGGATGCGGGCGGACAGGTGGATCCGGGCGGCGCGCGCCGCCCGCGGCCAGCCCTGCGCGTCGAGGCGGTCGGCGGCGTCGAGGAAGTAGCGCCGGGCCTCGGTGAAGCGGGTGCCGCTGAACGCGGACGAGGAGGAGATGCTGACGGCGTGCCGGCGGTACTGGAAGGCGCGGACGTCGTCGATGACCATCTGCTCGCCGGCCTGGAGGAGGTCGATGACCAGGGCGAGGTCCTGGATGATCTCCAGGTTGTCGCGGAAGCCGGTGGTCCGCACGGCCTCGGTGCGCCAGCAGATGGACGGGAAGTAGAGCCAGTTGCCCTTGAGCAGGCTGACGGCGAGCTCCTCGCCGTCCATCAGGACGCGGCCCTGCGCCTTGGGCGCGTAGATGCGGCGCTTGGACTCGTCGGCGAGCGAGGTGCTCGGCCGGCCGTCGCTGCCGATGACCTGGACGCCGGGCTGGATCATCGCGACGCCGGGGTGCTGGGCGAGGATCGAGCGGATCGTGGCCACGTAGTTGGGCAGCATCACGTCGTCGGTGCCCATGAACATCATGTGCTCGTGCTCGGCCATGCCCAGGCACTTGCGGTAGTTGCCGGTGACGCCGAGGTTCTGCTCGTTGCGGAAGTACCGCACCCGCGGGTCGCCGAGCTCCGCGAACCACTCCGGGACCCCGGGCTCCTTGCCGTCGTCCACGACGGTCAGCCGCCAGTCCGGGTCGGTCTGGGCCAGGACGCTGCGGACCGCCTCCTGCATCAGTGCGACGTCGCCGTAGTACGGAAGCAGGATTTCCAGAGTGGTCATGGTGGAGGCACATCCGGTGGTCGGGTTCGGGGCCTGCGGGCGGGAGCACGACCCCGCGGCGGGCCCATCATACTGAGCCCCGCGCGGCCCCCCGCCGACGGCGATGCCCGGACCGGGGCCGCTGCGGGCGGCCGGTCCGGGCACCGGTCGGTTCAGTTGGTGCGCAGGCCCTCGGTGTACGCCAGGCACTGCCGGTAGTCCGGCAGCAGGCCGCTCGCGATCGCCTCGGCGAGCGTGGGCGCGGCCGCGTCGCGGGCCGACAGCTGGGGGGCGTCGGCGGGCCACTCGATGCCGAGGTCCGGGTCGAGCGGGTGCACCGCGTGCTCGCCGGTCGGGTTGTACGTCTCGGAGCAGACGTACGACAGGGTGGCGTCGTCGGTCAGCGCGCAGAAGCCGTGGCCGACGCCCTCGGGGATGTAGACGGACTTACGTTCGGCATCGTCGAGGCGGACGAACTCCCACTTCCCGAAGGCGGGGGAGCCCACCCGCAGGTCGACGACCACGTCCAGGACGGCGCCGCGCACGCAGCTGACGTACTTGGCCTGGCCGGGCGGGACGTCGGCGAAGTGGATGCCGCGCACGACGTCCTTGGCCGACACCGACAGGTTGCCCTGGGCGAGCCGCAGCGGGTGGCCGACGACCTCCTCCAGGCGGTCGAAGCGGTACCACTCCATGAACAGGCCGCGCGGGTCGCCGTGCTGCTGCGGGGTGACCTCGAAGGCGCCGGGGATGGACAGTTCGCGGAACTTCACTTGGCCGCCTCCTCGTCGAGCAGCGCGACCAGGTAGTCGCCGTAGCCGCTCTTGCGCAGCGGCTCGGCCAGCTCGCGCAGCTGCTCGGCGTCGATCAGGCCGGCCCGCCAGGCGGCCTCCTCGATGCAGCCGATCTTGAAGCCCTGGCGCTCCTCGATGACCCGGACGAACTCCGAGGCCTGGACCATCGAGACGAACGTGCCGGTGTCCAGCCAGGCGGTGCCGCGGTCGAGGACGGTGACGTGCAGCTCGCCGAGCTTGAGGTACTCCTCGTTGACGGCGGTGATCTCCAGCTCGCCGCGGGCGCTCGGGGTCAGGCCGCGGGAGATCTCCACGACGCGGTTGTCGTAGAAGTAGAGGCCGGGCACGGCGTAGCGGGACTTCGGGGCGTCCGGCTTCTCCTCGATGGAGATGACCTGGCCGTTGTCGTCGAACTCGACGACGCCGTAGGCGGTCGGGTCGGCGACCGGGTAGGCGAACACCATGCCGCCCTTGGGGTCGGTGCGCTGGGCGAGCCGGGTGCCGAGGCCGCTGCCGTGGAAGATGTTGTCGCCCAGGATCAGCGCGACCGGCTCGTCGCCGATGAAGTCGGCGCCGAGGACGAAGGCCTGGGCGATGCCCTCGGGCTTCTCCTGGACGGCGTACTCCAGCTTCAGGCCGAACTGGGAGCCGTCGCCGAGCAGGCGCTGGAACTGCTCCTGGTCCTGGGGGGTGGTAATGATCAGGATCTCGCTGATCCCCGCCATGACCAGGGTCGACAGCGGGTAGTAGATCATCGGCTTGTCGAAGACCGGGAGGAGCTGCTTCGAGACAGCCCGGGTCAGCGGCCAGAGTCGGGAGCCGGTGCCGCCGGCCAAGAGGATTCCACGCATGCCGAGCAGCTTATGTGAGGTCCGGGGGCGCTCCGGAAGCCCCCGTCGGCCCGGGGTCCGGGGTTCGATTCACCCCGGTAGACTGCCCGCACTATGCGCATCCTCGTCACCGGCGGCGCCGGCTTCATCGGTTCAGAGTTCGTCCGCCAGCTGCTCGGCGCCGACGCAACGGATCAGATCACCGTCTTCGACAAGCTCACCTACTCGGGCGTCGAGGCCAACCTGGCCCCGGTCGCCGACCACAGCGGCTACGCCTTCGTGCGCGGCGACATCTGCGACGCCGACGCCGTCGACCAGGTGATGCCCGGACACGACGTGGTCGTGCACTTCGCGGCCGAGTCGCACGTCGACCGCTCGATCGAGGGCGCCGGCCCGTTCGTGGTGACCAACGTCCTCGGCACCCAGGTGCTGCTGGACGCGGCCCGCAAGCACGGCGTCGCCCGCTTCGTCCACGTCTCCACCGACGAGGTGTACGGCTCGATCTCCGAGGGCTCGTGGACCGAGGAGTGGCCGCTCGCCCCGAACTCCCCGTACTCCGCCTCCAAGGCCGGTTCCGACCTGCTGGCGCTCGCCTACCACCGCACCCACGGCATGGACGTGGTGGTCACCCGCTGCTCCAACAACTACGGGCACTACCAGTTCCCGGAGAAGGTCATCCCGCTGTTCACCACGAACCTGCTGGACGGCAAGAAGGTGCCGCTGTACGGCACCGGCGGCAACATCCGCGACTGGCTGCACGTCTCCGACCACTGCCGCGGCATCGAGCTCGCCATGCGCAAGGGCCGCGCCGGCGAGGTCTACAACATCGGCGGCGGCACCGAGCTGACCAACAAGGAGCTCACCGAGCTGCTGCTCCAGGCCGCGGGCGCCGACTGGTCGTCCGTGGAGCCGGTCGCCGACCGCAAGGGCCACGACCTGCGCTACTCGCTGGACATCACCAAGATCAGCGAGGAGCTCGGCTACGCCCCGCAGGTCCGCTTCGAGGACGGCCTCGCGGCCACCATCGCCTGGTACCGCGAGAACCGCGCCTGGTGGGAGCCGCTGAAGGCCAAGGCCGCGCTGCGATGACGAACCCGGTGGCCAGGCTGCTGGGGGCGCTGCCCCCCGGCGTGCGGCTCGTCGCGGGGGGCACCGTCGTGCTCGGTGCCTCCTCGTACATCTTCCTGGCGCTCGCCGGGCACGGCCTGGACACCACGCAGGTGGCCGGCGTCTCCATGCTGTGGACGCTGGTCATGTCGGTCGGGTACGGCCTGTTCTCGCCGGTCGAGCTGGAGCTGAACCGGCTGGTGGCCGCCCGCGACGTGGCCGGCCACGGCCCCGGCCCGGCCATCCGCCGGGTGCTGCTGGCCACCGCCGCCGTGCTGGCCGTCGTGCTGGCCGGCGTCGCGGTGGCGGCCCGCCCGATCGCGGACCGCTTCTTCTCCGGCGACATCGGCCTGGTGGCCGGCATGGGCGGCGCCCTGGTCGGCCTGGCCGTCAGCTCGGTGGCCCGCGGCGCGCTGGCCGGCCTCGGCCGGTTCGGCTCCTACGGCCTCCAGCTGGGCGTCGACGGCGGTCTGCGGATCGGCCTGGCCGCGCTGATCCCGCTGTTCGGCGTGCACTCGGCGTTCGCGTTCAGCCTGATCCTCGTGGTGGCGCCGCTCGCCGCCTCGGTGATCGGGATGCGCTCGGTGCTCGCCGACCGGCGCGGCGGCCCGGCCCCGGCCTGGCGCGACGTCGTCACCGGGCTCGGCCTGCTGACCGGCTCGACGCTGCTCGCGCAGCTCATGGTCAACGCCGCGGTGGTGAGCGTGGGCGTGCTCTCGCCCTCCTCCAAGGCGCTGATCGCCGCGCTGCTCAACGCGGTGGTGCTGGCCCGGGTGCCGCTCTTCGCGTACGCGGCCATCCAGGCCTCGCTGGTCTCCTCGCTGTCCGGCGCCGCGGCGGCCGGCAACCACGGGGAGTTCCGCAAGGTCCTGCTGCGCACCGGCGGCATCGTCGCCCTGATGTGCACCGCGGCCGGCGTGCCGACGGTGATCCTCGGCCCGTGGGCGATCCGGCTGTTCTTCAAGGCGCAGGACGTGCTCGGCTCGGCCGACTTCCTGTGGCTGTCGCTCGGCACGCTCTGCTACATGCTCGCGACCGTCTTCGGCCAGGCGCTGCTCTCGCTCGGCCGCCACCAGCGGCAGCTGCTGTCCTGGCTGGCCGGCACGGTGGTGCTCGTCGCCGTCACCGCGGTGCCGGGGGCGATCGCGACCCGCGTCGAACTGGCCTACCTGGCTGGTGCCGCGGTGAGCGCTGCTGCCATGCTGTGGGCGCTCGCGCGGTCCCTGACGGCTCCGGCCGCGACCGCCGTGGAACCGGGTGCAACCATGGCGGCGCGTCAGTCGTCAGAAGTCTGACACCATCTGCGCGGGCCCCGTACAACCGGCGGCGGCAGTCCGTTCCGCCGCGCCTTTTAAACTGTCATTACTCTGGCCACGCCACACAGCCGCTGAAAGGCGCTCCCCGTCGTGCATCTCACCGTCATCACTTCGATCACCGGCGTGCTGGTGCTCGTCTACATCCTGGAGCTGCTGCGCCGACAGCAGCTCCGGGAGAAGTACGCGGCGATCTGGCTCGCGATCGGCGTCGTCGTCGCGCCGCTCGGGTTCTTCCCGACGATCCTGGACTCCACCGCCCGCCGGCTCGGCATCGCCTCCGGCGTCAGCCTGGTCCTGTTCGCGGGCTTCATCCTGGTGCTGATGGTCTCGCTGCACCTGAGCTGGGAGGCCTCCCGGCTGGAGGCCGAGACCCGCACGCTGGCCGAGGACGTCGCGATGATGCGCGCCTACCTGGCCGAGCACCACGACTACCCGATCGCGCGCAGCAACAACGACGCCGCCAAGGCGAACGACCCCGGGGTGACGGCATGATCGACGGCAAGCGGGTACTGATCATCCTCCCGGCCTGGAACGAGGCCGAGGGGCTGCCCAAGATCCTGCGGGAGATCCAGCAGAAGCTGCCCGGCGTCGACACCCTGGTCGTCGACGACGGCTCGGTGGACGACACCGCGGCCGTCGCCGCCGCGCACGGCTCCAAGGTCGCCCAGCTGCCCTACAACCTGGGCGTCGGCGGCGCGATGCGCTTCGGCTACCGCTACGCGCACCTGCACGACTACGACATCGCGCTGCAGTGCGACGCCGACGGCCAGCACGACCCGTCGTACGTGCCGACGCTGATCGCCAAGCTGGACGAGGCGGACCTGGTCATCGGGGCCCGCTTCGCCGGCGAGGGCTCGTACAAGGTGCGCGGCCCGCGCTCCTGGGCGATGAAGCTGCTCTCCGTGGTGCTGTCCCGGGTCGCCCGCACGCGGCTCACCGACACCACCTCGGGCTTCAAGGCCTGCAACAAGCCGATGATCGAGTTCTTCTCCCAGTGGTACCCGGTCGAGTACCTGGGCGACACGATCGAGAGCATGGTCGGCGCCGCCCGCTGCGGTTTCGTGATCCGGCAGGTGCCGGTCGCGATGCGCGAGCGGACCACCGGCACGCCCAGCGCCTCCCCGATCAAGGCGACGATCTACCTCGCCCGGGCCGGCCTGGTCCTGCTGCTGGCGATGATCCGCCGGATGCCCAAGCACCTCAAGCTGATCCAGCCGGCCACCAAGAAGGCCGCGGCACCGCGCCGCGAACTGGCCGGCCGTAGCTGATCACGGCGCGTGACCGCCGGGCCCGTACCCCGTGACCGAACGGGTGGGGCCCGGCATCGGCTTGCTAGCGTGTCGGGCGTGGACGTCCCGTCGGCTTTCCGGGGATGTTCCGTGGCGACCGGGTGCCCCCCGGCCGGCGCCCGCCGACCCCGCTCGCCCGGCGAGCCGGCCCGACCTGCGGCAGAGTGCCGCTTCACGGAAGCGAATTGACATGACGGATTTGGCACCGGACGTCGTCGGCGCCCCCTCCAGCACGCCCGGCGGCGCCAGAGGCGCGTCGTCCGGAGAGACGACGACGGCCCGGGCGGGCGGCCGCTTCGAGCGCTGGACCGAGAAGCGCTGGTTCCTCCCGCTGGGGGAGGGCGTGGTCAGCGTCGTCGTCGCCCTCGGGTTCATGCTGCTGTGCACGCACATCAGCGTCAATCCCGTCACCCGGATCGGCCAGGTCAGCGGCCTCGCCAAGATCCAGCAGTACGCGGCGCTGCTCGGCATCCCCGTCCTCGCGGTGCTGCTGTTCCTCGCCTACCGCGGCACGCTGCGCTACTACCAGGTCGCGCAGCGCCTGGCGTGCGCGGCCGTCGCGGGCCTCGGCACCGGTGTCGTCGCCGGCGGCATCGTGGTCGCGCTGCACGGCACCCCGTGGGGCCTGGGCGGCCAGGAGGGCGACCCCGGCAACCTCATGGGCATGGCCAACGACATGATGCGCGGCAAGGGCCTGCCGGGGGTCTACCCCCCGCTGTTCCCCGCCCTGCTCGCGGTCTGGGCCAAGCTCTTCCACCACGGCGTCGCCGGCGTGGGCCACGCGCTCAAGGACCTGCAGCTGATCCTCAGCGCGCTGGTGGGGCCGATGGCCTACCTCTCGTGGCGGATGCTGCTGCGCCCGTTCTGGGCGATGGCCGTCGCCGTGCCGACCTCGATCGTCTTCCTCGACCCGATCCGCCCGTACAGCCACGGCTCGATGCTGGTGCTGCTGCCGCTGCTGGCGGCCTGCTTCCGTGAGATCCGCCGCGCCGACGAGCTCTCGGTCCGTTCCGCGGTGCTGCGCGGCCTCGGCTTCGGCGCCGCGTTCGGCGTGATGTTCCTCTGGTACTCGGGCTGGTACCTGTGGGCCGCGCCCGGCTCGTTCATCCTCGGCCTGATGCTGTTCCCGTGGCGGCGGGGCCGGGTCGCGATCAAGCGCGCGCTCGTGTTCCTCGGCACCCTGCTGGTCACCGCCGCCGTGATCGGCGCGCCGCTGCTGTACCAGCTGGTCCGCCTGGGCGCCACGACGATGGACCGCTACGCGTACATCAACACCTACATCGACCCGGCGTACGTCATGGGCTGGGCCTCCGACCGCGCCGGAGACCTGACCTACCACGACTACCCGGCATCGGGCGAGCTGGCCGGCCAGACCGGTTTCGGCGTCCTGCTGCTCCTGGGCGTGGGCATCGGCGTGGGCCTCGGCCTGCGCAACGTCGTGGTCCGCACCGCGGGCTTCGTGCTCGCCGGCGCCTGGCTGCTGCGCTTCTGGTTCGCCTCCCACATGGAGCACACCCAGGCCGTCCAGCTGTACCCGCGCACCACCTGGATCATCTTCTACTGCCTGATCATCCTGGCCGTCCTCGGCGTGATGCTCACGTACGAGCGCGTCTTCGGCTGGATCCGCGGCACGCTGGAGGAGGTCGCCCCGGCCCGGGCCGCCCGGATCTCGCCGCGCGTGCTGTCCCAGCTGGCCGCCGGCCTGATCTGCGCGATCGCCCTGTTCGCCACCATGGGCGGCTCGTGGTCGGCCAACCGCTTCATGCCGTCCACCAACCCGGGCGTCGAGGACATGGGCCTGGACGCGCTGCGTGCCCACCTCCAGCAGCTGGACAACGGGAAGTGCCCCAAGTACTCGCCGTACAACGGGAAGCAGGCCTGCAACCCGATCAACATGAACCTGTCCGAGTACACCTTCGGGCCGGACCAGAAGAAGCTCTACTGCGCCAACGCGACCTCGAAGGAGTACGACGTCGTGTGCGGCCGCCCGCCGAAGGACTGACCCCCAACGGGTGACGATCGGGGCCGGTGAGGTACACCTCACCGGCCCCGATTGGCATCCGGGCTGCTCCATGTGGCAGTATGTCCAAGTTGCTCGGTTGAGTGCCGATGCTGCGCGCCTCCCGCCGGGAGGACCGGAAGCGAGTCCCAGGTACTCGTCGTTCCCGTGATGGCCGTCAAGCGTGAGTTCTACGCCACGGCAGCTGCGGGGCGAAAGTACGGGAATCTTCCGGGAAGCGTGAGCGGGGTCTCGGCCCGGCTCCCCCACCCCGAAATCTTGAAACCGACGAGTTCTTCGCCGGTTTTTTGCAAGCGCGAGTGCGACACGCCCGAGCGCGGGGGTCGGAGAGGGAGTCGTGCGGCAACTAAGGACAAAGGACTACTGAGTAGCCATGGCGGGACAGAAGATCCGCATCCGGCTCAAGGCCTACGACCACGAGGTCATCGACTCCTCGGCGAAGAAGATCGTCGAGACGGTGATTCGTACTGGTGCGCAGGTCGCGGGCCCGGTGCCGCTGCCCACTGAGAAGAACGTGTACTGCGTCATCCGCTCGCCGCACAAGTACAAGGACTCGCGCGAGCACTTCGAGATGCGCACTCACAAGCGTCTGATCGACATCCTCGACCCCACGCCGAAGACGGTTGACTCGCTCATGCGTCTCGACCTGCCGGCGGGCGTCGACATCGAGATCAAGCTCTGAGAGGCGCACCGAAGATGGCTAAGCAGATTAAGGGCATCCTGGGCGAGAAGCTCGGCATGACCCAGGTCTGGGACGAGAACAACCGGATCGTTCCGGTGACCGTCGTCAAGGCTGGGCCCAATGTCGTGACCCAGGTCCACACCGCCGACAGCCCGGCCGGCTACGACGCCGTCCAGATCGGCTTCGGCGAGATCGACCCGCGCAAGGTGAACAAGCCCCTCGCGGGTCACTTCGCCAAGGCCGGTGTCACCCCCCGCCGCCACCTGGTCGAGCTCCGTACCGCGGACGCCTCCGAGTACACCCTCGGCCAGGAGATCACCGCGGAGCTGTTCGAGGCGGGTGTCAAGGTCGACGTGACCGGCACCTCCAAGGGCAAGGGCTTCGCCGGTGTCATGAAGCGCCACAACTTCCGGGGCCTCGGCGCCGGTCACGGTGTGCAGCGCAAGCACCGCTCGCCCGGCTCGATCGGTGGCTGCGCCACCCCGGGTCGCGTGTTCAAGGGCGTGAGGATGGCCGGCCGGATGGGCCACGAGCGTGTGACCACCCAGAACCTGACCATCCATGCCGTTGACGCGGAGAAGGGGCTGCTCCTGATCAAGGGCGCAATCCCGGGCCCGAACGGCGGCCTCGTCCTCGTCCGCACCGCGGCGAAGGGGCTGTGAGGATATGAGCACCATTGACATCCTGTCGCCCTCGGGCGACAAGACCGGCAGCCTCGAGCTGCCGGCCGAGATCTTCGACGCGAAGGTCAGCGTTCCGCTGATGCACCAGGTCGTCGTGGCGCAGCTCGCTGCGGCCCGTCAGGGCACCCACAAGACCAAGACTCGTGCCGAGGTCCGCGGTGGCGGCAAGAAGCCGTACCGCCAGAAGGGCACCGGCCGCGCCCGTCAGGGCTCGACCCGCGCCCCGCAGTTCGCCGGCGGTGGCGTCGTGCACGGTCCCGTGCCGCGCGACTACTCGCAGCGGACCCCGAAGAAGATGATCGCCGCCGCCCTGCGCGGTGCGCTCACCGACCGGGCCCGCCACAACCGCATCCACGTCGTCACCGACGTGGTCGCGACCGAGGCGCCGTCGACCAAGGCCGCCAAGGGTCTGTTCGGCAAGATCACCGAGCGCAAGAACATCCTCCTCGTCGTCGAGCGTGCCGACGAGCTGGGTCTGAAGAGCGCCCGGAACCTGCCGCACGTGCACATCCTGGACGCCGGTCAGCTGAACACCTACGACGTGCTCGTCTCCGACGACGTGGTCTTCACCCAGGCCGCCTTCGAGCGTTTCGTGGCGGGTCCCGCCGCGTCCGCCAAGGCCGTGGCTGCTGAGGGCGAGCTCGAAGGGAGCGCCGCCTGATGGCTGCAGAGATCACGAGCAAGACGTTCACGGACCCCCGTGACGTCCTGGTGAAGCCGGTCATCTCGGAGAAGAGCTACTCGCTCCTCGACGAGAACAAGTACACGTTCGTCGTGTCGCCCGGTGCCAACAAGACCCAGATCAAGCAGGCCGTCGAGGCGGTCTTCTCGGTCAAGGTCGAGTCCGTCAACACGCTCAACCGTCAGGGCAAGCGCAAGCGCTCCAAGACGGGCTTTGGCAAGCGCAAGGACACCAAGCGCGCCATCGTGACGCTGGCTGAGGGCAACCGCATCGACATCTTCGGTGGTCCGGTCTCCTAACGGAGATCGTGATCGTCGATAAGGACGAGGACGAGAGAGCCAAATGGGCATCCGCAAGTACAAGCCGACTACGCCGGGCCGTCGTGGCTCCAGCGTGGCCGACTTCGTAGAGATCACGCGGTCCACGCCGGAGAAGTCGCTGGTTCGCCCCCTGCACAGCAAGGGCGGCCGTAACAACGCCGGTCGGATCACCGTTCGCCACCAGGGTGGCGGTCACAAGCGCGCCTACCGCGTGATCGACTTCCGTCGTCACGACAAGGACGGCGTGCCGGCCAAGGTCGCGCACATCGAGTACGACCCGAACCGCACCGCGCGCATCGCGCTCCTGCACTACGCGGACGGCGAGAAGCGCTACATCATCGCGCCGCGCGGCATCGCGCAGGGTGACCGGATCGAGAACGGCGCTGGCGCCGACATCAAGCCGGGCAACAACCTGCCGCTTCGCAACATCCCGGTCGGTACCACCATCCACGCGGTGGAGCTGCGTCCCGGTGGCGGTGCCAAGATGGCCCGCTCCGCCGGTGCCGGCATCCAGCTGCTCGCGCGTGAGGGCAAGATGGCGCACCTGCGCATGCCCTCCGGCGAGATCCGCCTGGTCGACGCGCGCTGCCGCGCCACCGTCGGCGAGGTCGGCAACGCCGAGCAGTCGAACATCAACTGGGGCAAGGCCGGCCGTATGCGCTGGAAGGGCGTCCGCCCGACCGTGCGTGGTGTCGCCATGAACCCGATCGACCACCCGCACGGTGGTGGTGAGGGTAAGACCTCTGGTGGCCGCCACCCGGTCTCGCCGTGGGGCCAGAAGGAGGGTCGCACTCGTAGCCCGAAGAAGGCTTCGAACGCCCTCATCGTGCGCCGCCGCAAGACCAACAAGAAGCGCTAGGAGCAGGTCAGATGCCGCGCAGTCTCAAGAAGGGCCCCTTCATCGACGGCCACCTTCTCAAGAAGGTGGACGCGCAGAACGAGGCGGGTACCCAGAACGTCATCAAGACCTGGTCCCGTCGCTCCGTGATCTTCCCGGCCATGCTCGGCCACACGATCGCGGTGCACGATGGCCGTAAGCACGTCCCGGTGTTCGTCACCGAGTCGATGGTCGGCCACAAGCTCGGCGAGTTCGCGCCGACGCGTACCTTCCGCGGTCACGTCAAGGACGACCGCAAGTCGAAGCGTCGCTAGTCGCCAGCGAGATTACCGACTCAATGACTTACACCAGCAAGGGGACAACCATGGAAGCCAGGGCCCAGGCGCGGTACATCCGCGTCACGCCCATGAAGGCCCGCCGCGTGGTGGACCTCATCCGTGGCCTGCCGGCCACGGAGGCCCAGGCCGTCCTGCGTTTCGCTCCGCAGGCCGCCACCGTGCCCGTCGGCAAGGTGCTCGACAGCGCCATTGCCAACGCCGCGCACAACTACAACCACTCCAACGTGGACGACCTCGTCATCAGCGAGGCGTACGTTGACGAGGGCCCGACCCTGAAGCGGTTCCGTCCGCGTGCGCAGGGTCGTGCCTACCGGATCCGCAAGCGGACCAGCCACATCACCGTGGTCGTCAGCAGCAAGGAAGGGACCCGGTAATGGGCCAGAAGGTTAACCCGCACGGGTTCCGCCTCGGCATCAGCACGGACTTCAAGTCCCGCTGGTACGCCGACAAGCTGTACAAGGACTACGTCAAGGAAGACGTCGCCATTCGTCGCATGATGACGAAGGGCATGGAGCGCGCCGGCATCTCCAAGGTCGAGATCGAGCGCACCCGCGACCGCGTCCGCGTTGACATCCACACCGCTCGCCCCGGCATCGTCATCGGCCGCCGTGGCACCGAGGCCGACCGCATCCGCGGCGACCTCGAGAAGCTGACCGGCAAGCAGGTCCAGCTGAACATCCTCGAGGTCAAGAACCCCGAGCTGGACGCCCAGCTCGTGGCTCAGGGCGTCGCGGAGCAGCTGTCCTCCCGCGTCTCCTTCCGCCGTGCCATGCGCAAGTCGATGCAGGGCACCATGAAGTCCGGCGCCAAGGGCATCAAGGTCCAGTGCTCCGGTCGTCTCGGCGGCGCCGAGATGAGCCGTTCGGAGTTCTACCGCGAGGGCCGTGTGCCGCTGCACACCCTGCGCGCGAACGTCGACTACGGCTTCTTCGAGGCCAAGACGACCTTCGGCCGCATCGGTGTGAAGGTCTGGATCTACAAGGGCGACGTCAAGAACATCGCCGAGGTCCGCGCTGAGAACGCCGCTGCCCGCTCGGGCAACCGCCCGGCCCGTCCCGAGGGTGGTCGTCCCGCCCGCGGTGGCGAGCGCCGTGGTGGCGAGCGCGGTGGCCGTGGCCGTCGCCCCGCCGCTGCCGAGGCCCCCGCGGCCGCGGCCGCCGAGGCTCCGGCTGCCGAGAACACCGGAACGGAGGCCTGACCGTCATGCTGATCCCCCGTCGGGTCAAGCACCGCAAGCAGCACCACCCCAAGCGCCGCGGCGCTGCCAAGGGTGGCACCGAGCTCGCGTTCGGCGAGTACGGCATCCAGGCCGTCACCCCGGCCTACGTGACGAACCGGCAGATCGAGTCCGCTCGTATCGCCGTCACCCGTCACATCAAGCGTGGCGGCAAGGTCTGGATCAACATCTACCCGGACCGTCCGCTCACCAAGAAGCCGGCCGAGACCCGCATGGGTTCCGGTAAGGGTTCGCCCGAGTGGTGGATCGCGAACGTGCACCCGGGTCGGGTCATGTTCGAGCTGTCGTACCCCAACGAGAAGGTGGCTCGTGAGGCGCTGACCCGCGCTGCTCACAAGCTCCCGATGAAGTGCCGGATCATCCGGCGCGAGGCAGGTGAGAGCTGATGTCGGCCGGCACCAAGGCTGCTGACCTCCGCGAGCTGGACAACGAGGGTCTCGTTGCCAAGCTCCGTGAGGCCAAGGAGGAGCTGTTCAACCTCCGCTTCCAGGCGGCGACCGGGCAGCTCGACAACCACGGACGGCTCAAGCTCGTCCGTAAGGACATCGCGCGGATCTACACCCTGATGCGCGAGCGCGAGCTGGGCATCGAGACGGTGGAGAACGCCTGATGACTGAGAACACCAACGAGACGCGCGGTTTCCGCAAGACCCGTGAGGGTCTCGTCGTCAGCGACAAGATGGACAAGACCGTCGTCGTCGCCGTCGAGGACCGCGTCAAGCACGCTCTGTACGGCAAGGTCATCCGCCGTACGAACAAGCTGAAGGCGCACGACGAGGCGAACGCCTGCGGCATCGGCGACCGGGTCCTCCTCGCGGAGACCCGCCCGCTGTCCGCGACGAAGCGCTGGCGCGTCGTCGAGATCCTCGAGAAGGCCAAGTAACGAAGTTGATGCGGTACGGCCGTATGTGCACCAGGTCCCGTGCGGGCGCTGGTGTGAGCAGCGGCCGGCCCGTCAGCTCTCGTTGACGATCAGGAGAAAGCTGTGATCCAGCAGGAGTCGCGACTGCGAGTCGCCGACAACACGGGCGCGAAGGAAATCCTTTGCATCCGCGTTCTCGGTGGTTCCGGTCGCCGCTACGCCGGCATCGGGGACGTCATCGTCGCGACCGTCAAGGACGCGATCCCCGGCGGTTCGGTGAAGAAGGGTGACGTCGTCAAGTGCGTCGTCGTCCGTACCGTGAAGTCGCGCCGTCGTCCCGACGGTTCGTACATCCGGTTCGACGAGAACGCCGCCGTCGTCCTCAAGAACACCGAGGGTGACCCCCGTGGCACCCGCATCTTCGGCCCGGTGGGCCGCGAGCTGCGCGACAAGAAGTTCATGAAGATCATCTCGCTTGCGCCGGAGGTGCTCTAACCCATGGCGAACAGCATGAAGATCAAGAAGGGTGACCTGGTTCAGGTCATCACCGGCAAGGACCGCGGCAAGCAGGGCAAGGTCATCCAGGCCATGCCCGCCGAGAACAAGGTCCTGGTCGAGGGTGTGAACCGGGTCAAGAAGCACACCAAGCCGGGCCCGGGCACTCAGGGTGGCATCGTCACCGTCGAGGCCCCGGTGCACGTCTCCAACGTCCAGCTGGTCGTGGAGAAGGACGGCAAGAAGGTCGTCACCCGCGTTGGCTACCGCTTCGATGACGAGGGCAACAAGATCCGCGTTGCCAAGCGAACCGGTGAGGACATCTGATGTCTGAGACGACTGTTGAGAAGGTGACCCCCCGTCTCAAGGAGCGTTACAACTCCGAGATCAAGGGTCAGCTGCAGGAGCAGTTCTCGTACGAGAACGTCATGCTGACGCCCGGCCTGGTCAAGGTCGTCGTCAACATGGGTGTCGGCGAGGCCGCCCGTGACAGCAAGCTGATCGAGGGCGCGATCCGCGACCTGACCGCGATCACCGGTCAGAAGCCGGCCGTGACCAAGGCCCGTAAGTCCATCGCGCAGTTCAAGCTGCGCGAGGGCCAGCCGATCGGCACCCACGTCACCCTCCGCGGTGACCGCATGTGGGAGTTCCTGGACCGTCTGGTGTCGCTGGCCCTGCCGCGTATCCGTGACTTCCGTGGCCTCTCCCCGAAGCAGTTCGACGGCCGTGGCAACTACACGTTCGGTCTGACCGAGCAGGTCATGTTCCACGAGATCGACCAGGACAAGGTCGACCGTCAGCGCGGTATGGACATCACCGTCGTGACCACCGCTCAGACCGACGACGAGGGCCGGGCGCTCCTGCGCGCTCTGGGCTTCCCGTTCAAGGAGGCGTGAGCCAATGGCGAAGAAGTCCCTCATCGCGAAGTCCGAGCGCAAGCCGAAGTTCGGCGTCCGGGCCTACACCCGGTGCCAGCGCTGCGGCCGTCCGCACTCGGTGTACCGCAAGTTCGGCCTCTGCCGTGTCTGCCTTCGTGAGATGGCGCACCGCGGCGAGCTGCCGGGCGTGACCAAGAGCTCCTGGTAGTCCAGAGCTTTAGGCACCGCTAGCGACGCAGAGGTGCCCGGCCCCACATCAGCCCGTTTTGGGCTCCCGTACGGATTCCCGTAAGGTTGTGGGGTCGGGCCCCCTGCCACGGCTTCCCCATGGATGCCCGTGGCCCTTCTCTGGGAGGGCTCGCACCCAGTCTTACGACGCCGCAGGTCCCCTGCGTCTGTGCCCCCGCCGCACTCCTCGGAGTGCGGCGGGGGGACCTGGCGCGGAGAAACCACGGCGAGAGAGGCCTGAGGCCATCATGACCATGACCGACCCCATCGCAGACATGCTCACTCGTCTGCGTAACGCGAACTCGGCGTACCACGACTCCGTGGCGATGCCGGCGAGCAAGATCAAGGCGCACGTCGCCCAGATCCTGCAGCAGGAGGGGTACATCTCCTCCTACAAGGTTGAGGAGCCGGCCGAGGGCGAGGTCGGCAAGAAGCTGACCATCGAGCTCAAGTTCGGTCCCAACCGTGAGCGCTCCATTGCCGGCATCAAGCGCATCAGCAAGCCGGGTCTGCGCGTTTACGCAAAGTCCACCAACCTGCCGAAGGTGCTCGGCGGCCTGGGCGTGGCGATCATCTCCACGTCCTCGGGTCTCCTCACCGACAAGCAGGCCGCCAAGAAGGGCGTAGGCGGAGAAGTTCTCGCCTACGTCTGGTAATTCGGGAAACGGAGGTACAGCAATGTCGCGCATTGGACGGCTGCCCATCCAGGTCCCCGCTGGCGTGGACGTCACCATCGATGGCCAGGCGATCTCGGTGAAGGGCCCCAAGGGTTCCCTCACTCACGTCGTCGCCGCGCCGATCGAGATCGGTAAGGGCGAGGACGGCACGCTGCTCGTCACCCGCCCCAACGACGAGCGTCTGTCGAAGGCCCTGCACGGTCTTTCCCGCACGCTGGTGGCGAACATGATCACCGGCGTGACCGCGGGCTACCGCAAGTCGCTGGAGATCAGCGGTGTCGGCTACCGAGTTCTGGCGAAGGGCTCCGACATGGAGTTCCAGCTGGGCTACAGCCACCCGATCCTGGTCGAGGCCCCCGAGGGCATCTCCTTCGTCGTCGAGTCGGCCACCAAGTTCCACGTGGACGGCATCGACAAGCAGAAGGTCGGCGAGGTCGCCGCGAAGATCCGCAAGCTGCGCAAGCCGGACCCGTACAAGGCCAAGGGTGTCAAGTACGCGGGCGAGGTCATCCGCCGCAAGGTCGGAAAGAGTGGTAAGTAAGCGATGAGTGTCTCTGTCAAGATCGGCAAGGGCAACGCCTACAAGAGCGCCGCTCGCAAGCGCCGCGCGATCCGCGTTCGCAAGCGCGTCGTCGGCACCGAGGTGCGTCCGCGCCTCGTTGTGACGCGTTCGAACCGTCACATGGTCGCCCAGGTCATCGACGACGCCAAGGGTCACACCCTGGCGTCGGCGTCCACCCTCGACGTGTCCATCAAGGGCGCCGAGGGCGACAAGACCGAGCTGGCCAAGAAGGTCGGGAGCCTGGTCGCCGAGCGCGCCAAGGCCGCCGGCATCGAGTCGGTCGTCTTCGACCGCGCGGGCAACCGGTACGCCGGCCGCATCGCCGCCCTGGCGGACGCGGCCCGCGAGGCCGGGCTCGACTTCTAAGCCGCTCGTCGACTCAGTCGACGGACGTAATCGAGAGAGGTAATTCCAATGGCTGGACCCCAGCGCCGCGGTAGCGGCGCCGGCGGTGGCACCGGCGGTGGCGAGCGGCGCGACCGTAAGCGTGACGACCGGGGCAACGCCCCCGCCGTCGAGAAGACCGCTTACGTCGAGCGCGTTGTCGCGATCAACCGTGTCGCCAAGGTTGTCAAGGGTGGTCGTCGCTTCTCCTTCACCGCGCTGGTCGTGGTGGGCGATGGTGACGGCACCGTGGGTGTTGGTTACGGGAAGGCGAAGGAGGTTCCGGCCGCCATCGCCAAGGGTGTTGAGGAGGCCAAGAAGAACTTCTTCAAGGTCCCCCGTATCCAGGGCACCATCCCGCACCCCATCCAGGGTGAGAAGGCCGCCGGCGTCGTGCTCCTGAAGCCCGCCGCCCCCGGTACCGGTGTTATCGCCGGTGGTCCGGTGCGCGCCGTCCTGGAGTGCGCCGGCATCCACGACATCCTGTCGAAGTCGCTCGGCTCGGACAACGCGATCAACATCGTGCACGCCACCGTGGCTGCTCTGAAGGGCCTTGTGCGCCCCGAGGAGATCGCCGCCCGTCGTGGCCTGCCGCTGGAGGACGTGGCCCCCGCCGCTCTGCTGCGGGCGCGTGCTGCTGGGGTGAGCGCCTGATGGCTCGCCTGAAGATCACGCAGACCAAGTCGTACATCGGCAGCAAGCAGAATCACCGTGACACCCTGCGTTCGCTTGGTCTCAAGCGCATGCACGACGTCGTGGTGAAGGAGGACCGTCCCGAGATCCGCGGGATGGCCCACACGGTCCGTCACCTGGTGACGGTTGAGGAGGTGGACTGATCATGGGCGACAACCCGATCAAGATCCACAACCTGCGTCCCGCCCCGGGTGCCAAGACCGACAAGATCCGCGTGGGTCGTGGTGAGGGCTCCAAGGGTAAGACCGCTGGTCGTGGCACCAAGGGCACCAAGGCCCGCTACCAGGTTCCGCAGCGCTTCGAGGGTGGCCAGATGCCGCTCCACATGCGCCTGCCGAAGCTGAAGGGCTTCAAGAACCCGTTCAAGATCACCTTCCAGGTCGTCAACCTCGACAAGCTGGCCGAGCTCTACCCGCAGGGTGGAGAGGTCACGGTCGAGGACCTGGTCGCCAAGGGCGCGGTTCGCAAGAACTCCCTCGTCAAGGTGCTCGGCACCGGCGAGATCTCGGTCGCGCTGCAGGTGACGGTCGACGCCGTCTCCGGCTCCGCCGCCGCGAAGATCACCGCCGCCGGCGGTACGGTCACCGAGCTCGTCTGAGCCCGCTGATCACAGCTCCGAACCCCGCACTTCCTCCGGGAAGTGCGGGGTTCGCGCTTTTCCGGTTCGGCCACGGACCGAAAACCGGCCGGAGTGGTCCTCGTTCTTTTGTGTGGCAAATCCGGGCATCCCGTACCCCGTGAGTGGGGGAGGGGCCGTACGCGCTTCTTCCGAGTGGCTGCGCACTGTTAGAGTCCGTGGAGTTCCCTTGTAGGCTGCGCGTAGGCTCGCCTGTGCCGTCTGTACGGGGGCCCGAACCGCAAACTCCCCATTCAGGACCGACCCTCCCGCCGACGACGTGCGGGAGGCGCAGGAGGCACCGTGCTCAGTGCGTTCGCGCGGGCGTTCCAGACGCCCGACCTGCGCAAGAAGCTGCTGTTCACGCTGGGCATCATGGTGCTGTTCCGGCTGGGCTCGCACATCCCGATTCCCGGCGTGAGTTTCACGGCCGTGAACGAGTGCGTGAAGGAGACCAAGAACAGCGGCCTCTTCGGGCTCGTCAACCTGTTCAGTGGTGGCGCGCTTCTTCAGCTCACGATCTTCGCGCTCGGCATCATGCCGTACATCACGGCCAGCATCATCCTCCAGCTCCTCACCGTCGTGATCCCGCGACTCGAGGCGCTGAAGAAGGAGGGCCAGGCCGGTACGGCGAAGATCACCCAGTACACCCGCTACCTGACCATCGCGCTCGCCGTGCTCCAGGGCACCGGCATCGTCGCGACGGCCTCCAGCGGTGCGCTGTTCTCCGGCTGCCCGCTGGCGAACCAGATCGTGCCGGACACCGGGGTGTTCCGGGTCGCCGTCATGGTGCTCACCATGACCGCCGGCACCACCGTCATCATGTGGCTGGGCGAGCTGATCACCGACCGCGGCATCGGCAACGGCATGTCGCTGCTGATCTTCACCTCGATCGCGGCGCAGTTCCCCTCCAACATGTGGGCGATCAAGCAGTCCGGCACCATCGGTGGCGGCTGGGTCGAGTTCCTCTCCGTCGTGGCCGTCGGCGTCATCGTTGTGATGCTGGTCATCTTCGTCGAGCAGGCCCAGCGCCGGATCCCGGTGCAGTACGCGAAGCGCATGATCGGCCGCCGCGCGTTCGGCGGCACCTCGACCTACATCCCGCTCAAGGTGAACCAGGCCGGTGTCATCCCGGTCATCTTCGCCTCGTCGCTGCTGTACATCCCCGCCCTGGTGGTCCAGCTGACCAACAGCCAGGCCGGCTGGGCGACCTGGATCCGGACGAACTTCGTCAAGGGTGACCACCCGATCTACATGGCCACCTACTTCCTGCTGATCGTCTTCTTCGCCTTCTTCTACGTCGCGATCTCCTTCAACCCCGAAGAAGTTGCCGACAATATGAAGAAGTATGGTGGCTTCATCCCGGGCATCCGGGCCGGCCGGCCGACGGCCGAGTACCTGAACTACGTGCTGACCCGGATCACGTGGCCGGGTTCGCTCTACCTGGGCCTGATCGCGTTGATCCCGATGATCGCCCTGGTCGCCTTCGGACAGCAGACCAACTTCCCGTTCGGCGGCACCAGCGTTCTCATCGTCGTCGGCGTCGGACTCGAAACTGTGAAGCAGATCGAGAGCCAGCTCCAGCAGCGCAATTACGAAGGGTTCCTCCGCTGATGCGTATCGTCCTCGTTGGTCCTCCCGGGGCCGGGAAGGGTACTCAGGCGCACCTGCTCGCCAAGACCCTGTCCATCCCCCACATCTCCACCGGAGACCTGTTCCGCGCCAACATCGGCCAGGGCACCCCGCTGGGGCTCGAGGCCAAGAGCTACATGGACGCGGGTCGCCTGGTGCCGGACGAGGTGACCATCGGGATGGCCAAGGACCGGATGCTGCAGGCGGACGCCGCGAACGGCTTCCTGCTCGACGGCTTCCCCCGCAACCTGGGCCAGGCGAAGGCGCTGGACGAGTTCCTCGTCGAGCAGGGCATCACGCTCGATGGCGTGCTGGACCTGGAGGTCCCCGAGGACGAGGTCGTCCGCCGGATCGCCGGCCGGCGCCTGTGCCGCAACGACGGCGGCCACGTGTTCCACGTGGACTACAACCCGCCGAAGGTCGCGGGCGTCTGCGACGAGTGCGGCGGCGAGCTGTACCAGCGCTCGGACGACACCGAGGAGAAGGTGCGCACGCGCCTGGAGGTCTACCACACGGAGACCGAGCCGATCATCGACTACTACGTCCAGCAGGGCCTGGTGGCGACGATCTCGGCGCTCGGCAAGGTGGACGAGGTGACGCAGCGCGCGATCGAGGCGCTGAAGCAGGACAGCTGAGTTTTTTAGCGACGTACGTACGGCCGCGCTCCCTATCCCGGGCAGCGCGGCCGTACGGCGTCGTACGGTGGTACGCAGTGGCAAACGGAACGTGGAAGGCGTGACCCTGATGGTGGAGATCAAGACCCCCGAGCAGATCGCGAAGATGCGAGCGGCCGGGCTGGTCGTCGCCGAAGCGCTGAAGGCCTGCCGTGAGGCGGTCGCCCCGGGGGTGACGACCCAGGAGCTGAACGACGTCGCGGACAAGGTGATCACCGACCACGGCGCCACCTCCAACTTCCGCGCGCACCACGGCGGCCTGTGGTTCCCGGGCGTGATCTGCGCCTCGGTGAACAACGAGGTCGTGCACGGCATCCCCGGCGACCGGGTGCTGCAGGAGGGCGACATCATCTCGATCGACTGCGGCGCCATCCTGGACGGCTGGCACGGCGACGCGGCGATCACCGTCGCCGTCGGCGAGGTCCGCCTCGAGGTCGAGATGCTGAGCCGGGTGACCGAGGGCTCGATGTGGGCCGGCATCGCCCAGATGAAGAAGAGCAACCGCCTGGTCGACGTCTCCAAGGCGATCGAGGGCTTCATCCGCCGCCAGCCGCTGCCGCCGAAGGGCAAGTGGGGCATCACCGAGGGCTACGGCGGTCACGGCATCGGCACCGCGATGCACATGGAACCGCACGTCCTGAACTACGTCGAGCGCGGCCGCGGCAAGGGCCCGAAGCTGATCCCCGGCACCGTGCTGGCGATCGAGCCGATGGTCTCGCTGGGCACCCCGCACACCACCGTGCTGGAGGACGACTGGACGGTCGTCACCAACGACGGCACCTGGGCCTCGCACTGGGAGCACTCCGTCGCCGTCACCGAGCAGGGCCCGCTGGTCCTGACCGCCTTCGACGGCGGCAAGGCGGAGCTCGCGAAGCTCGGCGTCACGGCCGCGCCGGACCCGCTCGCGTAGTCGCCCGGCGGCCGACTGCCGTCGCCGACAAGGCACCGGAGCCCTGGAGGTTTGGACCTCCAGGGCTTTTGTCCTATTTTTATCGGCTGGCAGTGGCTACTTGTGGGCTCAGAGCGAGGAGAGAGCACGTGCTCAAGGGATTTCGCGACTTCATGATGCGCGGCAACGTCGTCGACATGGCGGTCGGTGTCGTCATCGGGGCCGCGTTCACCGGGGTGGTGACCGGCTTCGTGTCCGCGTTCCTCACCCCGCTGGTCGGCGTGGTCGTCGGCGCGGCCGGCGACTTCAGCTCGTACAAGGCGACGGTCGCCAACGTGACCTTCCCGTACGGGCAGTTCCTCAACGTGGTGATCGCGTTCGTGATGACCGCCGCGGTGCTCTACTTCTGCGTCGTCCTGCCGGTGAGCAAGGCCACCGCCCGGTACATGCCCAAGAAGCCGGCCACCCCGAAGCGTCCGTGCCCCGAGTGCCTGACCGACATCCCCGAGGCGGCCCGCCGCTGCTCGGCGTGCACCGCGCACGTCGAGCCGCTGGCGGTGTCCGCCGGGGTGTGACGCGGCCGTCCCGCGGGAGCCTCGTTTTGGCCCATCGGACGCGCTGGCGTAGGATGGACCGTCGGCTCACTCGTAGCGTGCTTCAGCGCGCCCTCTTCCCCTCGGGGACGGGGTGAACCCAGGTTCGCACGAGCGTTCCGCATACGGTAGCCGGTCCCGGAAGGTGGATCTCGCAGTTCATGGCTAAGAAGCAAGGCGCCATTGAGATCGAGGGCACCGTGATCGAGTCTCTGCCGAACGCGATGTTCAAGGTCGAGCTGCAGAACGGTCACAAGGTCCTCGCGCACATCAGTGGCAAGATGCGCATGCACTACATCCGCATCCTGCCGGACGACCGGGTCGTCGTGGAGCTCAGCCCCTACGACCTCACGCGCGGCCGGATCGTCTACCGCTACAAGTAAGAACGTCAGATCTAGACCCGGAGAACCTGAACATGAAGGTCAAGCCGAGCGTCAAGAAGATCTGCGACAAGTGCAAGGTGATCCGCCGCCACGGCCGGGTCATGGTGATCTGCGACAACCTGCGCCACAAGCAGCGCCAGGGCTGATCTCTCCCCAGCATTTCTCGTAGTACTTCGCGCGACGCGAAAAACGTCATAAGCGGGCTACCCGATCCGTCTACGGGACACCGGACGGACTGCCGCCCCCGGTCAGAGGCCGGGGCTCCCTCATCGTGAGATGTCGGAGTAGGTAGCACGCAAGACCTCTGAAGAAACACAGGAGCCTTGAATGGCACGCCTCGCCGGCGTTGATCTCCCCCGTGAGAAGCGGATCGAGATCGCCCTTACCTACGTGTACGGCATCGGCCGTACCCGCGCCCAGCAGACCCTGGCCGAGACCGGTGTCAACCCGGATGTCCGCGTTCGCGACATCTCCGAGGAAGACCTCGTCAAGCTGAGCCAGTACATCGACGCCAACTACACGGTCGAGGGTGACCTCCGCCGTGAGGTGGCCGCCGACATCCGCCGCAAGGTCGAGATCGGCTGCTACGAGGGTCTGCGTCACCGCCGTGGCCTGCCGGTCCGCGGCCAGCGCACCCACACCAACGCGCGTACCCGCAAGGGCCCGCGTCGCGCGATCGCCGGCAAGAAGAAGCCGGGCAAGAAGTAGTCCGTCCCGTAACCGGACATCCCTCCGGCCCGCGGGTCAGCGGACCGACCACCTCAGTAGGAGAACAGACTTATGCCCCCCAAGGGTCGTCAGGCTGCCGGCGCGAAGAAGATCCGCCGCAAGGAAAAGAAGAACGTCGCTCACGGCCACGCGCACATCAAGAGCACGTTCAACAACACCATCGTTTCGATCACCGACCCCGCGGGCAACGTGATCTCCTGGGCCTCCGCCGGCCACGTCGGCTTCAAGGGCTCGCGCAAGTCCACCCCGTTCGCCGCGCAGATGGCCGCCGAGGCCGCTGCCCGTCGCGCGCAGGAGCACGGCATGCGCAAGGTTGACGTCTTCGTGAAGGGTCCGGGCTCCGGCCGCGAGACCGCGATCCGTTCGCTCCAGGCCACCGGCCTGGAGGTCGGCTCGATCCAGGACGTCACCCCCACCCCGCACAACGGCTGCCGTCCGCCGAAGCGCCGCCGCGTCTGACGCAGCGCCTTCGGGCACGCTGGGTCCTGCTTTAAACCACGTACGGGGTCTCGTTTTGTGCGAGACCCCGTACGCTTGGTCCTGTCGGCATCAAATAGTGGGTGCCGAAGACAACCGGAGGATTACCCCCCATGCTTATCGCTCAGCGCCCCTCGCTGACCGAAGAGGTCGTCGACGAGTTCCGCTCGCGGTTCGTGATCGAGCCGCTGGAGCCGGGCTTCGGCTACACCCTCGGCAACTCCCTGCGCCGCACGCTCCTGTCGTCGATCCCGGGTGCCGCTGTCACCAGCATCCGCATCGACGGCGTCCTGCACGAGTTCACCACCGTGCCGGGCGTCAAGGAGGACGTGACCGACCTCATCCTCAACATCAAGCAGCTGGTCGTCTCCTCGGAGCACGACGAGCCGGTCGTGATGTACCTGCGCAAGCAGGGCCCGGGTGTCGTCACCGCCGCCGACATCGCGCCGCCGGCCGGTGTCGAGGTGCACAACCCGGAGCTGGTCCTCGCCACGCTGAACGGCAAGGGCAAGCTGGAGATGGAGCTGACCGTCGAGCGCGGTCGCGGCTACGTCTCCGCCGTCCAGAACAAGGCCTCCGGCCAGGAGATCGGCCGCATCCCGGTCGACTCGATCTACAGCCCCGTGCTGAAGGTCACCTACAAGGTCGAGGCCACCCGTGTCGAGCAGCGGACCGACTTCGACAAGCTGATCGTCGACGTCGAGACCAAGCCCGCCATGCGTCCGCGCGACGCCATGGCCTCGGCCGGCAAGACCCTGGTGGAGCTGTTCGGCCTCGCCCGCGAGCTGAACATCGACGCCGAGGGCATCGACATGGGCCCGTCCCCGACGGACGCCGCCCTGGCCGCCGACCTGGCGCTGCCGATCGAGGAGCTGGAGCTCACGGTCCGCTCCTACAACTGCCTCAAGCGCGAGGGCATCCACACCGTGGGTGAGCTCGTGGCCCGCTCCGAGGCCGACCTGCTCGACATCCGCAACTTCGGTGCGAAGTCGATCGACGAGGTCAAGGCGAAGCTGGCCGGCATGGGCCTGGCCCTCAAGGACAGCCCGCCCGGGTTCGACCCGACCGCGGCCGCCGACGCCTTCGGCGCCGACGACCTGGACGACGCGGGTTACGCCGAGACCGAGCAGTACTAAGAGATTTGGCCGCGGGGGCGGTTCTCGCGAGGACCGTCCCCGTCGTCGTGAAAGTCGTGCGGGCACAGTGCCCGTACGCCCGCTGCGGTACCTGGTACGGCCGCAGTCGGAGATCCAAGGAGTAATTCCATGCCGCGTCCCACCAAGGGTGCCCGCCTCGGCGGTGGCCCGCACCACGAGCCGCTGCTGCTCGCCGGTCTGGCCCGTGAGCTGTTCCAGTACGGCCGCATCACCACCACCGAGGCCAAGGCCCGCCGCCTGCGCCCGCTGGCGGAGAAGCTGATCACCAAGGCGAAGAAGGGCGACATCCACAACCGTCGCCTGGTGCGCAAGACGATCACCGACATCGCCGTGCTGCACACCCTCTTCACCGAGATCGCGCCGCGCTACGAGAACCGCCCGGGTGGCTACACCCGCATCACCAAGGTCGGTCCCCGTCGTGGCGACAACGCCCCGATGGCCGTGATCGAGCTGGTCGAGGCGCTGACCGTCGCGCAGACCGCCGTCGGCGAGGCCGAGGCCGCCACCAAGCGCGCCGTCAAGGAGGCCGACGAGGCCGCCGCCGTCGAGACCAAGGCCGACGAGGCCGAGGCCGCCGAGCAGGCCTGACACCTCTAGGTGTACCGCGGGCCCGTTCTCCCAGCGATGGGGGAGCGGGCCCGTTCCTTGTCTTCGAGGTCCCCGGGAGAAGAGAAGCAGTGGTCAACGATTGCGCCGAGCAGCCGCCGGTGAAGGACGGCCCGGCCGACGGCTACGTCCGGGTCCGGCTCGACCTCGCCTACCACGGCGCCGAGTTCTCCGGCTGGGCCCGCCAGAAGGGCGGCCGCCGGACGGTCCAGGAGGAGATCGAGAGCGCGCTGCAGGTCGTCACCCGCAGCGGCGAGCTGTTCCCGCTGACCGTGGCCGGCCGCACCGACGCCGGCGTCCACGCGCGCGGCCAGGTCGCGCACGTCGACCTGCCGGCCGAGCTGTGGGAGGCGCACCGCGAGAAGCTGCTGCGCCGGCTGGCCGGGCGGCTGCCCGGGGACGTCCGGATCTACCGGGTCGGCGAGGCGCCGCCCGGGTTCGACGCGCGCTTCTCGGCGATCTGGCGGCGCTACGCGTACCGCGTGGCCGACCACCAGGGCGGGGTGGACCCGCTGCTGCGCGGGCACGTGCTCTGGCACGACCGGCCGCTCGACCTCGACCGGATGAACGAGGCCGCCAAGCTGCTGCTCGGCGAGCACGACTTCGCCGCGTACTGCAAGAAGCGCGAGGGCGCGACGACCATCCGCACCCTGCTGGAGCTCCACTGGGACCGCGTCCCGGTGGACCCCTACGCCGCCCAGGAGGGCTCGCTCGCGGTCGCCACCGTCCGCGCCGACGCGTTCTGCCACAACATGGTCCGGGCGCTGGTCGGCGCGATGCTGCTGGTCGGCGACGGGCACCGGCCGGTGGAGTTCCCCGGCGAGGTGCTGGCCGGCGGCGTCCGCAACTCGGCCGTCAACGTGATCCGGCCGTACGGGCTCACGCTGGAGGAGGTCGGCTACCCGGCCGACGACCAGCTGGCCGAACGCAACCGCCAGGCCCGGCGCATGCGGACCCTGCCCGGGCAGCCGGCCGCCGGTTAGGGCCCGTCTCCGGAGGCCGGCCCCAAATCCGTTTTGGCCGGAGGCGTCGGCTTGGGACAATCGCTCCCATGGGACACGTCGAGATTTCGCACCTTGAGTACTACCTGCCGGACGGACGGGTGCTGTTCGACGACGCGTCCTTCCGGGTCGGCGAGGGCGCCGCGGTCGCCCTGGTCGGGGCCAACGGCGCCGGCAAGACGACGCTGCTGCGCATGATCGCGGGCGACATCCAGCCGCACGGCGGCTCGGTGACGATCAGCGGCGGGCTCGGCGTGATGCGCCAGTTCGTCGGCACCACCGGCCGCGAGGACCGGTCGGCCACTCCCGGCGCGCTGCCGGCCGACGCCTCCGTGCGCGACCTGCTGGTCTCCGTCGCCCCCGAGCGGATCGCCACCGCCGCCCGCGCGGTGGACGCCGCCGAGCTCGCGATGATCGCGCAAGACGACGAGAAGACCCAGATGGCCTACGCCCAGGCGCTCTCCGACTGGGCCGACGTCGGCGGCTACGACTACGAGACCGACTGGGACGTCTGCACCATGGCGGCCCTCGGCGTGCCCTTCGACAAGGCCCAGTGGCGCGGCCTGAACACCCTCTCCGGCGGCGAGCAGAAGCGGCTCGTCCTGGAGACGCTGCTGCGCGGCCCGGAGGAGGTGCTCCTCCTCGACGAGCCGGACAACTACCTGGACGTCCCGGGCAAGCGCTGGCTGGAGGAGGCCATCAAGGCCACCTCGAAGACCGTGCTGTACATCTCACACGACCGCGAGCTGCTCTCGAAGACCGCGGACAAGATCATCGCCGTCGAGTCCGGCGCGGCCGGCAGCAGCGTCTGGGTGCACGGCGGCGGCTTCGACAGCTTCCACGAGGCCCGCAAGGACCGCTTCGCGCGCTTCGAGGAGCTCGGCCGGCGCTGGGACGAGGAGCACGCCAAGCTCAAGAAGCTGGTCGTCACCCTGCGCCAGGCCGCCTCCGTCAGCCACGCGCTCGCCACCCGCTACGCCGCCGCCCAGACCCGGCTGAAGAAGTTCGAGGAGGCCGGCCGCCCGGAGGAGCCGCCGCGCGAGCAGAGCATCACCATGCGGCTCAAGGGCGGGCGCACCGGCGTCCGGGCCTTCACCGTGGAGCAGTTGGAGCTCACCGGCCTGATGCAGCCCTTCGACCTGGAGGTCTTCTACGGCGAGCGGGTCGGGGTGCTCGGCGCCAACGGCGCCGGCAAGTCGCACCTCCTGCGGCTGCTGGCCGGCGACGAGACGGTCGCGCACACGGGGGCGTGGAAGCTCGGCGCCCGGGTCGTCCCGGGCCACTTCCGGCAGACGCACGCCCACCCGGAGCTGTTCGGGCGCACCGTCCGCTCGATCGTGGAGGAGGAGCACGCGCTCAGCCGCGGCGCCGCGATGGGCGCGCTGCGCCGCTACGAGCTGGACCGGCAGGAGGAGCAGAAGTTCGAGTCGCTGTCCGGCGGCCAGCAGGCCCGGCTGATGATCCTCAAGCTCGAACTCTCCGGCGTGACGGCCCTGTTGCTCGACGAGCCGACCGACAACCTGGACCTGGAGAGCGCCGAGGCGCTGCAGGCCGGGCTGGAGGCCTTCGAGGGCACGGTGCTGTGCGTCACCCACGACCGGTGGTTCGCCCGGACCTTCGACCGCTACCTGGTGTTCGGGGCCGACGGCCGGGTGTTTGAGTCGTCCGAGCCGGTCTGGGACGTCACCCGGGTCGAGCGCGAACGCTGAGTGACGGGCGGCCGGTCCCGCGGCCGGTGGGAGCGGGATTTTGACCCCTCCCCGCCCGCCCGGTAACCTGGACGCTTGATGTGCGTATTGGCTCGCTCTATCTCACGTGAGAGGTCGGTACGCCGGAGACATCAGGTCGACGACCAGCGGTCACCCTTGAATTGCGTCCAAGGGTGATCAGGCTGCTCTTCCGTCCGGGTGCTCCTGTCAGGACTCACTCACTGAAAAGCGAAGGCTACGACCGTGCGTACGTACAGCCCCAAGCCCGGCGACGTCCAGCGTCAGTGGCACGTCATCGACGCGACCGACGTCGTGCTCGGCCGCCTGGCTTCCCAGGCCGCCAACCTCCTCCGGGGCAAGCACAAGGCGATCTACGCGCCGCACGTTGACACTGGTGACTTCGTCATCATCATCAACGCCGACAAGGTGCACCTGTCCGGTAACAAGAAGACCCAGAAGCTGGCCTACCGCCACTCGGGCTTCCCGGGCGGTCTGCGCTCGGTGCGCTACGACGACCTGCTGGCGAACAACCCGGAGAAGGCCGTCGAGAAGGCCATCAAGGGCATGATCCCCAAGAACAGCCTGGGCCGTCAGATGCTCTCGAAGCTGAAGGTCTACTCGGGCGACCAGCACCCCCACGCTGCCCAGCAGCCGGTGCCGTTCGAGATCACCCAGGTCGCGCAGTAATTCGGCCACCAAGCCCCCCAACACTGAAAAGAGCTGAGGAACACCGTGGCCGAGACCACTGAAACCCTTGAGGTCGACTTCGACGAGGCCGTTGAGGCCGTCGAGGGCGAGTACACCTCCGAGGAGAGCTACACCTCCGAGTCGCTGGCCGGCCGCTTCGGCGAGGCCGTCCCCGGCGCCGGCCTGGGCCGTCGCAAGGAGGCGATCGCCCGCGTGCGCATCGTCCCCGGCACCGGCCAGTGGAAGATCAACGGTCGCACCCTCGAGGGTTACTTCCCCAACAAGGTGCACCAGCAGACCGTGAACGAGCCCTTCAAGCTCCTCGAGCTGGACGGCCGTTACGACGTCGTCGCCCGCATCAGCGGTGGCGGCGTCTCCGGCCAGGCCTACGCGCTGCGCCTCGGCGTGGCCCGTGCCCTGAACGAGGCCGACGTGGACAACAACCGCGGCGCGCTGAAGAAGGCCGGCTTCCTGACCCGTGACGCCCGCGCCGTCGAGCGCAAGAAGGCCGGTCTGAAGAAGGCCCGCAAGGCGCCGCAGTACAGCAAGCGCTAATCGCGTCCCAGGGGGTGCGTACCGCCCTGGCGGCGCCGCCCCCTGGTTTGCGCAACCGTCGCCCCGGAGTACCACGTGTACTCCGGGGCGACGCGTTCCCCGGCTACTGTGCGGCGGCCGGGGACCGAGTGGACTTCCGGGACTGGTTGATGGAGGACGGGACAGTGGGACGACTCTTCGGTACGGACGGCGTGCGCGGAGTGGCCAACGTGGGCCTGACGGCGGAGCTCGCGCTCGGCCTGTCGGTCGCGGCGGCCCACGTGCTCGGCGAGGCCGGCGCCTTCGACGGCCACCGGCCGGTCGCGGTGGTCGGTCGCGATCCGCGGGCGTCGGGCGAGTTCCTGGAGGCCGCGGTCATCGCGGGCCTGGCCAGTTCCGGCGTCGACGTGCTGCGCGTCGGCGTGCTGCCCACCCCGGCCGTGGCGTACCTCACCGGCGCGCTCGGCGCCGACTTCGGCGTGATGCTCTCCGCCAGCCACAACGCGATGCCGGACAACGGCATCAAGTTCCTCGCCCGCGGCGGCCACAAGCTGGACGACACGATCGAGGACGCGATCGAGGCCCACTACCGCGCCCACGCCCTCGGCGGCGAGGAGTGGAACCGTCCGACCGGCGCGGCCGTCGGCCGGGTGCGCGAGTACACCGAGGGCTTCGACAAGTACGTCGCCCACCTGATCGGCGTCCTGCCCAACCGCCTGGACGGCATCAAGGTCGTCATCGACGGCGCCCACGGCGCCGCCGCCTACGTCGCCCCCGAGGCCTTCGCCCGGGCCGGCGCCGAGGTCGTCCACACCCTGGGCGCGGAGCCCACCGGCCTCAACATCAACGACGGCGTCGGCTCCACCCACCTGGACCGGCTGCGCACGGCGATGAAGGAGTACCAGGCCGACCTCGGCATCGCCCTCGACGGCGACGCCGACCGCTGCCTGGCCGCCGACGCCGACGGCAACGAGGTGGACGGCGACCAGATCATCGCCATCCTCGCCGTCGCCATGAAGGAGGCCGGCACCCTGCGCCGCAACACCGCGGTCGCCACCGTGATGTCCAACCTCGGCTTCAAGCTGGCGATGGAGCGCGAGGGCGTCGACCTGGTGGAGACCGCCGTCGGCGACCGCTACGTGCTGGAGGCGATGAAGGAGCACGGCTTCGCGCTCGGCGGCGAGCAGTCCGGCCACGTCATCCTGCTGGACCACGCCACCACCGGCGACGGCACCCTGACCGGCCTGATGCTGGGCGCCCGCCTGGCCGCCACCAAGCAGCCGCTCGCCGACCTGGCCGCCGTGATGACCCGGCTGCCGCAGGTCCTGATCAACGTCAAGGGCGTCGACAAGGGCCGCGTGAAGACCAGCACCGAGCTGGCCGCCGCGGTCGCCGAGGCCGAGGCCGAGCTGGGCTCCACCGGCCGGGTGCTGCTGCGCCCGTCGGGCACCGAGCCGCTGGTGCGCGTCATGGTCGAGGCCGCGGACGCCGTCCAGGCCGAGGGCGTCGCCGCCAAGCTGGCCGAGGCCGTGCGGACGCACCTGGGCTGAGCCCGGACGTGACGAAGGCCCCCGCCGCGGCCCCTGGACATCAGGGGGGCGCGGCGGGGGCCTTCGCGGTCTGCTCCGAGGGGGCGTCAGAGCTTGCGCAGCAGGGCCCGGCGGACCTTGTGGTCCGGGCCCTTCTGCAGGACCAGGGTGGCCCGGCCCCGGGTCGGCAGCACGTTCTCCAGCAGGTTGGGCTTGTTGATGGTGCGCCAGACCTGGCGGCCGTAGTCCATCGCCTCCTCCTCCGGCACCTCGGTGAAGCGGCGGAAGTAGGAGTTCGGGTCCTGGAAGGCGGTCTCGCGCAGCTTGCGGAAGCGGTCCAGGTACCAGTGCTCGATGTCGTCGGTGCGGGCGTCGACGTAGATCGAGAAGTCGAAGTAGTCGGCCACCGCGAGGCGGGTCCGGCCGTCGGTGCCGGGCAGGGCGGGCTGGAGGACGTTCAGGCCCTCGACGATCAGGATGTCCGGGCGCTCCACGGTGAGCCGCTCGTCCGGCACGATGTCGTACACCAGGTGCGAGTAGACCGGGGCGCTGACGCGGTCCTTGCCCGCCTTCACGTCCGCGACGAAGCGCATCAGCGCGCGGCGGTCGTAGGACTCGGGGAAGCCCTTGCGGGCCATCAGGCCGCGGCGGCGCAGCTCGGCGTTGGGCAGCAGGAAGCCGTCGGTGGTGACCAGTTCGACCCGCGGGTGCTCGGGCCAGCGGGCCAGCAGGGCCTGCAGCAGCCGTGCGGTGGTCGACTTGCCGACCGCGACGGAGCCGGCCACGCCGATGATGAACGGCGTGCGGGTGCGCTCGGTGTCCGGAGTGTCCAGGAACGTGCCCAGCGCGCCCCGCAGGTCGTGCGTGGCGTGGATGTACAGGTTCAGCAGCCGGGACAGCGGCAGGTAGACGTCCCGGACCTCGTCCAGGTCGAGCGCCGTGCCGAGACCGCGCAGCCGCTCGACCTCCTCGGCGGTCAGTGGCAGCGGCGTACGCTCGCGAAGGGCGCTCCACTCGGCCCGGCTGAGGTCCACGTAGGGGGACGGCGAGGGGCCGGGGGCGGTCGCGCCCCGGGTACAGAGTTCGGTCAGCACGTCCTCCATTGTGAGCGGTGGCGGCGTTCACGGTGGTTGTGGTGTCGGTCACGCACTGTTCGCGAAAGGTGGGAAAACGGGCCCAGACCCGCCCTTATGCTGGCACGCATGTGCGGAATTGTTGGATACGTGGGCGCGCAGTCCGCCCTCGACGTAGTAATCGCAGGCCTGCAGCGACTGGAGTACCGGGGCTACGACTCCGCCGGTGTCGCCGTGCAGGTCCAGGGCTCCGACGGGCAGTGGAGCCTCGTCACCGACAAGCGGGCCGGCAAGCTCGCCAACCTGGAGAAGTCGCTCGCCGAGTCCCCTCTGCCCGGCGGCACCACCGGCATCGGCCACACCCGCTGGGCCACCCACGGCGGCCCGACGGACGCCAACGCCCACCCCCACCTGGACGACGACCGCCGCGTGGCCGTCGTGCACAACGGCATCATCGAGAACTTCGCCCAGCTGCGCGCCGAGATCGCCGAGCGCGGCCACACCCTGCGCTCCGAGACCGACACCGAGGTCGTGGCGCACCTGCTCGGCGAGGCCTACCAGGGCGACCTCGCGGAGGCCATGCGAGTGGTCTGCCGCCGGCTGGACGGCGCCTTCACCCTCGTCGCCGTGCACGCCGACATGCCGGACGTCGTCGTCGGCGCCCGCCGCAACTCGCCGCTGGTCGTCGGGCGCGGCGAGGGCGAGAACTTCCTCGCCTCGGACGTCGCCGCCTTCATCGCGCACACCCGCGAGGCGATCGAGCTGGGCCAGGACCAGGTCGTCGAGCTGCGCCACGACGGCGTGACCGTCACCAACTTCGACGGCACCCCGGCCGACGTGCGCGAGTACCACGTCGACTGGGACGCCTCCGCCGCCGAGAAGGGCGGCTACGACTACTTCATGCTCAAGGAGATCGCCGAGCAGCCGAAGGCCGTCGCCGACACCCTCCTCGGCCGGATCGGCACCGACGGCCGCCTGACCCTCGACGAGCTGCGGATCTCCGACGCCGACCTGCGCTCCGTCGACAAGGTCGTCATCGTCGCCTGCGGCACCGCGTTCCACGCCGGCATGATCGCCAAGTACGCGATCGAGCACTGGACCCGCATCCCCTGCGAGGTCGAGGTCGCCTCGGAGTTCCGCTACCGCGACCCGATCATGGGCCCGGGCACGCTGGTCATCGCGATCTCGCAGTCCGGCGAGACCATGGACACCCTGATGGCCCTGCGGCACGCCCGCGAGCAGGGCGCCAAGGTGCTGGCGATCTGCAACACCAACGGCTCGACGATCCCGCGCGAGTCGGACGCGGTGCTGTACACGCACGCCGGTCCCGAGGTCGCCGTCGCGTCGACCAAGGCGTTCCTCACCCAGCTGGTCGCCTGCTACCTGGTCGCCCTGTACCTGGGCCAGGTCCGCGGCACCAAGTGGGGCGACGAGATCTTCACGATCATCCGCGAGCTCGGCGACGCGCCGAAGCAGGTCGAGCAGGTGCTGGAGACGATGGAGCCGGTGCGCGAGCTGGCCCGCTCGCTGGCCGACGCCCGCTCGGTGCTGTTCCTCGGCCGCCACGTCGGCTTCCCGGTGGCCCTGGAGGGCGCGCTCAAGCTCAAGGAGCTCGCCTACATGCACGCCGAGGGCTTCGCGGCCGGCGAGCTGAAGCACGGCCCGATCGCGCTCATCGAGGAGGGGCTGCCGGTCGTCGTGGTCGTGCCCTCGCCGCGCGGGCGTTCGATCCTGCACGACAAGATCGTCTCCAACATCCAGGAGATCCGCGCCCGTGGCGCCCGGACGATCGTGATCGCCGAGGAGGGCGACGAGGCGGTCGTGCCGTACGCCGACCACCTGATCCGCATCCCGGCGACCCCGACGCTGCTCCAGCCGCTGGTGTCCACCGTCCCGCTGCAGGTCTTCGCCTGCGAGCTGGCCACGGCCAAGGGCCACGAGGTCGACCAGCCGCGGAACCTGGCGAAGTCCGTCACGGTCGAGTAGTCCCGGCCCCTCTCCACGGCGCCCCTGCGGCTACCGCAGGGGCGCCGTGTCGAGCGTGAAGGAGAACGGGGCGGGCAGGTCGATCGGCTTGCCGAAGTCGGTCTGGGTGTGGGCTGTGTAGTCGCCGTTCTCCGGGTCCGTGAACAGCGTGACCCTGCCCGCAGTGCGGTCGACCAGCAGATAGCAGGGGATGGCTGCGGCTGCGTAGCCGAGGCGCTTCGGCTCGCGCGCCCTGTGCGGACAGGTCGACGGGAGTTCGAGGACGAGCGCGACGCCGGCGGACGGTGCCCACGGAGCCTGATCCCGGAAGTGGCCCAACGGGGCCACGGTGGCGGCCGGGACGAACCGGCCCGCCGGGGTGATCAGCCCCCTGGCCGTGCTGACGTACAGCTCCTCGACCGCTTCCCGGGCCACGGTCCGGGCGAACCACGCGACCGCGTGCTCGTGAGTGCCGCCCGCTGATGGCGCGAGGACGATCTCCTCTTCGGGCTGGAAGAGCTCGGATTTGAAGAACTGAGGCACATGCAGCCTCAGGAACGTCTGGAGCAGGTCCACGTGCGACACCGTAGGCGTACGGACCGGTGCCGGCGGGGGATCGAAGTAGGGTCACTCGAAAGTGTGCCGCGGGCCGACGTCGGCGTCTGCTGAAGGAGCTTCCGAATGCGTCATGCACACCGTGTGGAAGTCGTCCGGGCCGCCGAGGGGGAGCTGATGGCCCGGCTGCCCGACGGAACTCTGATGCAGCGGGCGGCCGCGGGGCTCGCGGTGACGTGCGCGCGGCTGCTGACGGGCCGCCGGGGCCGGGTGTACGGCAGCCGGGTGGTGGTGCTCGCGGGCAGTGGGGACAACGGGGGTGACGCCCTGTACGCCGCCGCCGCGCTGGCCCGGCGCGGTGCGCGGGCGACGGCGGTGCTGCTCGCGCCCGAGCGAGCGCACGCGGGCGGGCTCGCCGCGGTGCGGGCGGCGGGCGGACGGGTGGTCGTGGACCAGGAAGTCGGCCTGGCCGACTTCTCGCGCGCGGACCTGGTGTTGGACGGGATCGTCGGCATCGGCGGCCGCGGCGGGCTGCGGTCCGGGGCGCTGCCGTACGCGCAGGCCGCCCGGCGCGGCCTGGTGGTGGCCGTGGACCTGCCGAGCGGGGTCGACGCCGACACCGGCGAGGTGCCGGGCGAAGCGCTGCGCGCCGACGTCACCGTGTGCTTCGGCACGTACAAGCCCGGCCTGCTCGTCGACCCGGGCGCCTCGTACGCGGGGACGCTCCAACTCGTCGGGATCGGGCTGGAACTGCCGGAGGCGGACGTGACCGCCCTCCAGCACGCGGACGTGGCGGCGCTGCTGCCCGAGCCGGGCGTCGAGAGCGACAAGTACCGGCGCGGCGTCGTCGGCGTGGCGGCCGGCTCGGCGACGTACCCCGGTGCGGCGGTGCTGGCCGTCGCCGCGGCGCTGCGCGGCGGCGCCGGCGCGGTCCGGTACGTCGGCGCGGCGGCCGAGGAGGTCGTGCGGCGCTTCCCCGAGACGCTCGTCACCGAGGGCGGGCCGCACGGCGCCGGACGGGTGCAGGCGTGGGTGGTCGGCCCGGGCGGCGGCGAAACGGCGCGCCAGACCCTCGCCGAGGCGCTCGCGAGCGACGTCCCGGTGCTGGTCGACGCGGACGGGCTGACCGAACTCGGCCGCCTCGGCCCGGCCGCCCTGGCCGGCCGCACCGCGCCCACCCTGCTCACCCCGCACACCGGCGAGGCCGCCCGGCTGCTCGCCGGCGCCGACGGCACACCACCCCCGGCCGCCGACGACCTGGCCGCCACCCGGCTGACCACCGCCCGCCGCCTCGCCGCCGCCTACCGGGCGACCGTCCTGCTCAAGGGCTCCACGACGGTGATCGCCGACCCCGGCGGCGCGGTCCGCGTCAACCCGACCGGCACCTCCTGGCTGGCGACCGCCGGCAGCGGCGACGTCCTGGCAGGCCTGGCCGGCTCCCTCCTCGCGGCCGGTCTGACCCCACTGGACGCCGCCTCGGTCGCCGCCTACCTCCACGGCCTGGCCGGCCGCCGGGCAGCGGGCACACCGGGCGCCCCGACGACGGCCATGGCGGTGGCCGAGGCACTGCCGGTGGTGTGGCGGGACGTGCGGGCGGGGTAGGGCGCGGCGAGGGGCGGTGGCTTGCTCGCTTGGCTTGGCCGGCTGCCGGGCGGTGGCCGAGGCGTCGCCGGTGGTGTGGCGCGGCCTGCCTCCGGGGCGGCACACGCGGCGCCGGCGGTGGCGAGGCAGGGCGTGCAGGTGAGGTGGCGCGCGCATGCTCTCAGGTCGGGCGGCCACCATGAAGCGGCGCAGTCGGCGTCCCGGATGGCGTGGAGGGACGCCCGGGTGGGGTGGCGAGCGGTGCCCTCCGTGGGCGGCGGCGACGTCCTGGGTGCGGCGAGATGTGCGGGCGGGTATGCGGGGCTGAGGATGAGGCACGGGAAGTCGGGTGGGCCGACTTTTGGTGTGGTGCTCTCGTGTCGGGGTTGGACCGTTCGCTCCGGTGGGAAGTCGGTTCGGCCGACGTCTCGTGTGTGGAGGGGAGCGGAACCGGGGGTGGGGCCGGGGCGTCCGTGGTAGCGGAGAGCCGGTCCGGTGCAGGTCGGAGCAGCGGGTGGACGGCGGCCGTGGGGCGCCGCGCCGACGGGGCGTTCGGCGAGGACTCCGGGACGTCTGGGAGACTGACCCTGATGACAACTGCGAAGACGGCCGGCTCGGCCACCCTCACCGACGGCGTACGGGCCGAGGCGACCATCGATCTGGGCGCCCTGCGCGGCAACCTCGCCGCGCTGCGCGAACGCGTCGCAAGCGCGGCGGTGATGCTCGCGGTCAAGGCGGACGCCTACGGCCACGGCGCGGTCGCGTGTGCCCGCGAGGCGGTCGCGAACGGGGTCGGGTGGCTGGGCTGCGCGACGCCCGAGGAGGCGCTGGCGCTGCGGGCCGCGGGCATCGGCCCGGAGCAGGCCCGCGTCCTGTGCTGGCTGTGGACGCCGGGCGGCCCGTGGCGGCAGGCGCTCCTGTCCGACCTGGACATCTCGGTCAGCGGGCAGTGGGCGCTCGACGAGCTGCTCCCCGCGGTCCGCGAGACCGGCATCCCGGCCCGCGTGCACCTGAAGGCGGACACCGGCCTCGGCCGCAACGGCTGCCAGCCGCACGACTGGCCGGCCCTGGTCGACGACGCCCGCCGCGCCGAGGCCGAGGGGCTGCTCACGGTCGTCGGCGTCTGGTCGCACTTCGCCGCCGCGGACGAGCCCGGGCACCCGTCGATCCAGGCCCAGCTGGACGCCTTCCACACCGCGCTGGCGTACGCGGAGGCCGCCGGGCTGCGCCCCGAGGTGCGGCACCTGGCGAACTCGCCGGCCGCGCTGCTGCTGCCGGAGTCGCACTTCGACCTGGTCCGTACGGGCCTGGCCGCGTACGGGCTGTCGCCGGTGCCCGAGGTGGGTTCGCCGGCCGACTTCGGGCTGCGCCCGGTGATGTCGCTGACGGCGCGGCTGGCGCTGGTGAAGCACGTGCCGGGCGGGCACGGGGTCAGTTACGGCCACCACTACACCACCCCGGGGCCGACCACGCTGGGGCTCGTCCCGGTGGGCTACGGCGACGGCGTCCCGCGGCACGCGAGCGGCACCGGGCCGGTGCAGATCGGCGGCAAGTGGCGCACGGTGGCGGGCCGGGTGGCGATGGACCAGTTCGTCGTGGACCTCGGCGGGGACACCCCTCGGGTCGGCGACGAGGTGCTGCTGTTCGGCAGCGGTGAGCGCGGCGAGCCGACCGCGGAGGACTGGGCCCGGGCCTGCGGCACCATCGCGTACGAGATCGTGACCCGGATCGGCGCCCGGGTGCCGCGGCGCCACCTGGACGGCACGGTCCGCGCATGACGGAGTCCGACGGCCCGGCCGGGGCGGTCGCGAAGGCGGCGTCCGGGGTGAGCCGGGCGGGCGTGATCGGGATCTCGGTCGGCGTGCTGGCGGCGGGGGCCGCGGCCGGCGTGGCGATCGAACGGCTGACGGTCGGCCGGGCGACCCGCCGCCGGGCCCGGGCCGAGCTGGACGCCGGTGCGCCGTACGGTTCGCTGCGCGGGCGCCCGCGGACGGTGGCCGCACCGGACGGCACCGAGCTGTACGTCGAGCTGGACGGCACCGGCTGGGACGACGCGGGCGGTGCCGCCGAGCCGCTGACCGTGGTCTTCAGCCACGGCTACTGCCTGAGCCAGGACAGCTGGCACTTCCAGCGGGCCGCGCTGCGCGACGGCCTGCGGCTGGTCTTCTGGGACCAGCGCAGCCACGGCCGTTCGGAGCGCTCCCGCTCCTACCTGGCCGGGGAGCCCGCGAGCATCGACCAGCTGGGCGGGGACCTCAAGGCGGTGATCGACGCCGTCGCGCCGACCGGGCCGCTGGTGCTGGTCGGCCACTCGATGGGCGGCATGACGGTGATGGCGCTGGCCGACCAGCACCCGGAGCTGTTCCGCGAGCGCGTGGCCGGCGTGGCGCTGGTGGGCACGCTGGCGGGGAACTGGGACCAGGTCAGCCTGGGCCTGCCGTCGGCGGGCGCGAAGCTGTTCAAGCGGGTCGCGCCCGGGGTGGTCAAGCTGCTGGGCCGTCAGGTGGAGCTGGTGGAGGCGACCCGCCGGTTCGGCTCGGACGTCGCGGCCGTGTTCTACCGGAAGTTCTCCTTCGGTTCGAAGGACGTCGACCCGGGCGTGGTGCGCTTCGCCGAGCAGCTGCTGGACGCCACGCCGATCGACGTCGTCGCCGAGTTCTACCCGGTGTTCGGCGCGCACGAGAAGACCGCCGCGCTGGCGGCCCTGCGCGGCCTGCCGGCGCTGGTGCTGGCCGGCACCAAGGACCTCCTGACGCCGCCCGCGCACAGCGAGGCGATGGCCGAGCAACTGCCCGGCGCCGAGCTGGTGATCGTCGAGGGCGCCGGCCACCTGGTGATGCTGGAGCGCCCGGAGCTGGTGGACCACCACCTGGCCGCGCTGCTCAGGCGGGCCGCGGCGTTCGGCGGGGCCGCCGAGCCGCCGCCGTCCGTCCTCGATCCGGTCTGAGGGACGGCCGGGGACCGCGGCGCGCGCCCGGCCGCGGATGTGGCACGGTAGCGGGGGCGGCCGGTGGTCGGCGCGCCCGGTACGGACCGAAGGGCAAGACACGCGCATGGGCTCGCACGCCACTCTCACCGTCCCCACCCCGGAGCGGATGGGCCGGCTCGGCCGGGAGCTGGCCGCGCTGCTGAGGCCGGGGGACCTGGTGCTCCTTTCGGGTGAGCTGGGCGCGGGGAAGACCACGCTGACCAGGGGCCTGGGGGAGGGCCTGCAGGTGCGCGGCGCGGTGACCTCGCCGACCTTCGTGATCGCCCGGGTGCACCCGTCGCTCGTGGGCGGTCCGGCCCTGGTGCACGTGGACGCGTACCGGCTGGGCGGCGACCTGGACGAGATGGAGGACCTCGACCTCGACGTGTCGCTGCCCGAGTCGGTGGTGGTGGTCGAGTGGGGCGAGGGCAAGGTCGAGCGGCTGTCCGAGGACCGCCTGGAGGTGCGGATCGAGCGGGCGATCGGCGACACCGCGGGCGAGGACCACGACCCGCGCCGCGTGCTGCTGACCGGCATCGGGGCGCGCTGGGAGGACGTCGAGCTGGCGAAGCTGGCGTGACGGCCCGTCGGGCCGTGCGGAGGCTTCGCCGTCCGTTTGCCGACAGGCTGTCGGGAAAGTGTTGCGAGGGGGGCGCCGGGCGTGATGGGATGGGTGCTGCGGTTAGGTCTGCCTAACTAGGGAGGCGCCATGTCGAGCACCACCCCCGCCCCGGAGCGCGCCGTGCGCACCACCGGGGCCGGAGAGTCCGCCCGTCGCGCTCCGGGGGAGCCGATGCGGGCGCTGCTGGCCGCGTGCGCCGCGGCCGAGGCGGTGTCCACCCCGCCCGAACCGGCGCCGCGCCGGGCCGACGACGCCGGGACGGACACGCCCCGCGCGGCCTGACGGCCCTGGTCGGACGCGCGCGCGCCGGGTGACCACGAGTCGGACGGGCACGCCTCAGGCGACCACGACCACCTTGGTGTCCTTCGGGGCGAAGTCCCACAGCAGCTGACCGTCCTGGCGGGAGCTGCGGATGCCGCCGGTCTTGGTCTTGGGGTCGGCGGTCGGCGTCGCGCCGTCCACGGCCGCGCTGAAGCCGAAGACCACGCCGTTCTGCTGCGCGAAGCGCACCACGTGCTCGATCTGCTTGCCGTCCGTCCCGGTGGTGGTGGCCGTGCGGCTGTACACCGGGTACGCGCCGGGGGTCGGCTCGACCGTGCCCGGGGTGACCGGGAACGCCGCGACCACCTGCGGGTTCTTCTTCGGCTCGATCAGCCACACGTAGTGGCCGGAGACCGAGTAGACGACCCGCGTGCCGGTGCCCGAGGAGGCCGGCAGCGTCGGTGCCGTCGGGGTCGGGGTCGTGCTCGGCGCCGCCGAGGTGGCCGGGCCGCCGGCCGTCGCGGTGGCGGTCGGCCGGGCGGCGCCCGCGCGGTCCTGGGCGCCGTTCGCCTGGAAGGCCAGCAGGCTCACGACCGCCAGGGCTCCCAGGGTCAGCCCCGTGACCACCACTCCAGGACCCATCTTCGCCACTGCCGCTCCCGCCGCCGTCCGCTGTACGTACCGCCCTAATCGTGCCAGGTCCCGCGGGCCGCTCCGCAGCGGCTCGGACGTGTGTTCCGCAGTGGTACGCCGTATCGATCGGCCGGTCGGCCCAACGTCGGTCTAACCTTGACCCGTGCTGCTGCTCGCGTTCGACACCGCTACCCCCGCCGTCACCGCCGCCGTCCACGACGGCACGGCCGTCCTCGCCGAGACCGACCAGGTCGACGCCCGGCGCCACGGCGAACTGCTCCTGCCCGCCATCGACCGGGTGCTGCGGACGGCCGGCGTCGACAAGCAGCAGCTCACCGGCATCGCCGTCGGCGTCGGCCCCGGCCCGTACACCGGCCTGCGGGTCGGCCTCGTGACCGCCGCCGCGCTCGGCCACGCGCTGGGCCTGCCGGTGCACGGCGTCTGCACCCTGGACGCGATCGCGTTCCAGGCGCGCGCCGAGGGCCTGGCCGGGCAGCCGTTCACGGTGGCCACCGACGCGCGCCGCAAGGAGGTCTACTGGGCCTCCTACGACGCCGACGGCCGCCGCACCGAGGGCCCCGGCGTGGACCGCCCGGCCGAGCTGTCGCCGCGGCCGCGTTCGGTCGGCGCCGGCGCGCTGCTCTACCCCGACGCCTTCCCGGGCGCGCACGGCCCCGAGCACGTCTCGGCCGGCGCCCTGGCCGGCTTCGCCGCCGCCGAGCTGGCCGCCGGGCGCGAGCTGCTGCCGAACGTGCCGCTGTACCTGCGCCGCCCGGACGCCCAGGTGCCGGCCGGCTACAAGGCGGTGCTCCCGGCGTGAACCACGGCACCACCCTGCGCCCGATGCGCTGGTGGGACATCGAGCCGGTGATGGAACTGGAGCTGCGGCTCTTCCCCGAGGACGCCTGGTCCCACGGGATGTACTGGTCCGAGCTGGCCGAGACCCACCCCGGCGGCACCCGCCACTACACCGTGGCCACCGCCGCGGACGGCACGATCGTCGGCTACGCCGGACTGATGGCGATCGCCGGCGAGGGCGACGTCCAGACCATCGCCGTCGACGAACGCCACCAGGGCGCCGGCCTCGGCGCGGCGCTGCTCACCGACCTGATCCGGGAGTCCGCCCGGCGGGGCTGCGCCGAACTGCTGCTGGAGGTGCGGGTGGACAACCCGCGCGCCCAGCGGCTGTACGAGCGCCACGGCTTCCAGCCGGTGGGCATCCGGCGCGGCTACTACCAGCCCGCCAACGTCGACGCGCTGGTGATGCGCCTCGACCACCCCAGCACCGACAGCACCGACAGCACCGACCCGAAGGACATTGAGGACACCCGCCATGGCTGACGAACCGCTCGTCCTCGGCATCGAGACCTCCTGCGACGAGACCGGCGTCGGCATCGTGCGCGGCACCACGCTGCTGGCCGACGCGGTCGCCTCCAGCGTCAACGACCACGCCCGCTTCGGCGGCGTCGTCCCGGAGATCGCCAGCCGGGCCCACCTGGAGGCGATGGTCCCGACCATCCAGCGCGCCCTGGACACCGCCGGGGTCAAGGCGAGCGACCTGGACGGCATCGCCGTGACGGCGGGCCCCGGCCTGGCCGGCGCGCTGCTGGTCGGCGTCAGCGCCGCGAAGGCGTACGCCTGGGCGCTGGACAAGCCGCTGTACGGGGTCAACCACCTCGCCTCGCACATCTGCGTCGACCAGCTGGAGCACGGCCGGCTGCCCTCGCCGACCATGGCGCTGCTGGTCTCCGGCGGGCACTCCTCGCTGCTGCTCAGCGAGGACATCACGACCGACGTCCGCCCGCTCGGCGCGACCATCGACGACGCGGCCGGCGAGGCCTTCGACAAGGTGGCCCGGGTGCTCGGCCTGGGCTTCCCCGGCGGCCCGATCGTGGACCGCACGGCCCGCGAGGGCGACCCCAAGGCGATCGCCTTCCCGCGCGGCCTGAGCGGCCGGAACGACCCCGCGTACGACTTCTCCTTCTCCGGCCTGAAGACCGCCGTCGCCCGGTGGGTGGAGGCCAAGCGCCGGGCCGGCGAGGAGGTGCCGGTCGCCGACGTGGCGGCGTCCTTCCAGGAGGCGGTCACCGACGTGCTCACCCGCAAGGCCGTCAAGGCGTGCAAGGACAACGGCGTCGACCACCTGATGATCGGCGGCGGGGTCGCGGCCAACTCGCGGCTGCGCGAGATGGCCCAGCAGCGCTGTGACCGGGCCGGGATCAAGCTGCGGGTGCCGCGCCCGGGCCTGTGCACCGACAACGGCGCGATGGTGGCCGCGCTGGGCTCCGAGATGGTGTGGCGCGACCGCGCGCCGTCCGCCTTCGACCTGTCGGCGGACTCCTCGCTGCCCGTCACCGACGTCCACGTCCCGGCCGCGGACCTGCACCACGGCGACGTCCACGGCCAGGCGTACGACGCCCTCGGCGGCGGTGCCGGGTGACCGTCGCCATGATGTGGGAGGCCCGCGCCGCCGACGGCCGCGGGGCCGAACTCGCCTCCTGGGCACGGGAGACGGCGATCCCGGCGCTGCGCGGCTCGGCGGGCCTGGAGCGCCTCGAACTGTTCGGCGCCCCCGGTGAGCGGGTGCTGCTGATCGCCTGGTGGAGCGGCGAGCCGGTGCCCGTCGCCGAGCCGCCGGCCGAGCTGCTCGGCCGTTCGGTGCACCGCTGGTCCTTCACCAGCGAGCACGTCGAGTAGGCCGGTACGGGAACCGCGCGCCGGGCCACTACCGTGCTAGCTGAGAAACGGCGGACGGACCAGGAGCGCGCGCGGTGAAGCAGGACGGCCGGAACAGGACCAAGGCGTACGCGGCGGGGGCGCTGGCCCTGCTGGCCCTCGCCACCGGGTGCGGCGGCAACGGGGACGGCGCCGCCGCCCCGGCACCCACGAGCGCGGCCCCGGCCGGGGGCCAGCCCGCCGGCGGCGCCGCGCCGACCGCCGCGGCGACCACGCCCGCGGCGGCGCAGGCCGCGGGCGACGCCGCGTGGGCGAAGTGGAACCTCAAGCCGCTGGCCCCGGCCCCCGCGCCGCCCGCCGACAAGCCCGTCAAGCTCGAACGGACCGGCACCGTACCGGTGTTCAGCGACGTGAAGACGAGCGACAAGGTCGTCTTCATCACCATCGACGACGGTGCCGAGAAGGACCCGAAGTTCGTCGAGATGCTGACCGACCTCAAGGTGCCGATCACGATGTTCCTGACCAAGGACATCGTCAAGAACGACTACGGCTACTTCAAGCCACTCCAGGCGCTCGGCAACCACATCCAGAACCACACCGTCACCCACCCGGTGATGAGCAAGCTCACGCCGGACAAGCAGAAGTCCGAGATCTGCGACGACCAGAGCGCGCTCACCCAGCAGTACGGCACCGCGCCGCTGCTGTTCCGCCCGCCGTTCGGGGACGGCGCCAACACGCCGACGCTCAACACCTCGGTGCAGGAGTGCGGTCCGCGGGCGGTCGTGCTGTGGCGCGAGTCGATGCAGATCCACGACATGCAGTACCAGGCGGCGGACAAGAAGCTGAAGCCCGGCGACATCATCCTGGCCCACTTCCGCGGGCCGAAGGAGCTCAAGGGCGCCACGATGACCCAGATGTTCGGCGAGCTGCTGGCCCGGATCCAGGAGCAGGGCTTCTCGGTGGCCCGGCTGGACGACTACATCCAGCCGCCGGCGTAGCCGTCCGGTCCGTCCGTCCGGTCAGCCGGCCCGTCCGTCCGGCGCGGCCGATCAGACCGGCTGACCGAGCATCATCAGCGGGCCGTTGTCGGTGCGGCTGAGGATCACCGTGACGGAGTTCGGCCCGGAGGGCTTGAGCTGGCGGCGCAGTTCCTCCGGGGTGATCGCCATCCCGCGCTTCTTGATCACCACCGTGCCGACCCCGCGCTCGCGCAGCAGGGCCTTCAGCTTCTTGATGTGGAAGGGCAGCACGTCGGTCAGCTCGAAGGCGTGCGCGTACGGCGTCGGGACCAGCTCGTCCGAGGTCAGGTAGGCGATCTTCGGGTCGATCAGCCGTCCGCCCACCTGCTCGGCCACCTCGGCCACCAGGTGGGCGCGGATCACGGCGCCGTCCGGCTCGTACAGGTACCGGCCGACCGGCCCGGCCGCCGGGTCGGGCAGATCGCCGCCGGTGAGGCTCGCGGCGTGCGGCAGGAGCGTCGCGCGGTGCGGGTGGGCGGCCTTGGTACCGAACCAGAGCACCGCCTCCTTCACGTCCCCGTGGTCGGAGACCCACTCGGCCTCGGCGTCCTCGGGGACGGCCTCGTGCGGGATGCCCGGCGCGACCTTCAGCGCGCCGATCGGGGTCCGGCGGCCGGCCTCGACGGCCCACGAGAGCGGTGGGGCGTACGCCTCCGGGTCGAACACCCGGCCGCGCGCCGTCCGTCGCGCCGGGTCGGTGAACACCGCGTCGTAGCCGGTGACGTCCACGTCCGCGACGTCCGCGCAGCGCACCTCGACCAGGTCGGTGAGGCCCAGCGCGGCGGCGTTGGCGGCGGTGGCCGCGCAGGCGGCCGGGTCCCGGTCGACGGCCAGCACCTCGATCCCGGCCCGGGCCAGCGCCAGGACGTCCCCGCCGATCCCGCAGCACAGGTCGGCCAGCCGCCGCACCCCGAGCCCGGCGAAGCGCTGCGCGCGCCACTCGGCGACGCTGCGCCGGGTGGACTGCTCGACGCCGTTGGGCGTGAAGTACATCAGGTCGGCGTCCGCCCCGAACTTCGCGCGGGCGCGCTGGCGCAGCCGCGCCTGCCCGAACGCCGCCGACACCAGGTCGGCCGGGTGCTCGCGCCGCAGCCGGGTGGCCAGCGCGAGCTCCTCCTCGGGCGTGAACTCGCGCAACGCGGCGAGCAGGTCCTGTCCCTCGGGGGTCAGCAGCGGCTGGAGGTTCTCGGTGTCCACGGGGCCATTCTCGCCGGTCGGGCGGTGTGGTGGCCGGTCCCGGGCGGTCGTGCAGGGCCGCGCGGGACGGCGGCCGCGCGTCCGCGGGCCGGGACGGCGGGGCGCGTCGTTGGCACTCTGGTTGACTGAGTGCTAACACGGGCCTATGGTCGTCCTTGGCACTCTCCACCTGGGGAGTGCTAACGCGAAGACGCGTGCCTGACCCCCGCGACGGCAGGTGCGCAGGTTCGCCCCTTACCCGTTAGAAAACCCCGTAATCTCCGAAGGGGAGCTCGGACGTGACCACCAGCAGCAAGGTTGCCATCAAGCCGCTCGAGGACCGCATCGTGGTCCAGCCGCTCGACGCCGAGACCACCACGGCCTCCGGCCTGGTTATCCCGGACACCGCCAAGGAGAAGCCCCAGGAGGGTGTCGTCCTGGCCGTCGGCCCGGGCCGCTTCGAGGACGGCCAGCGTCTGCCGCTCGACGTCGCCGTCGGTGACATCGTCCTGTACTCGAAGTACGGCGGCACCGAGGTGAAGTACCAGGGCGAGGAGTACCTCGTCCTCTCCGCCCGCGACGTTCTCGCCATCATCGAGAAGTAAGTCGTTCCGACCCGCCCCGGATCCGTGTCCCAAGTGACAGGGGCCCGGGGCGTGGTTGTTGGTTCACGTAGTTCGGCGGCCGGTGGGCCGGCCGCAGCCCCGAGGGAATAGGGAACATGGCGAAGATCCTGCAGTTCGACGAGGACGCCCGCCGCTCGCTGGAGCGCGGTGTCAACAAGCTGGCCGACACCGTCAAGGTGACCATCGGCCCCAAGGGCCGCAACGTCGTCATCGACAAGAAGTTCGGCGCCCCGACCATCACCAACGACGGTGTCACCATCGCCCGTGAGGTCGAGCTGGACGACCCGTACGAGAACCTTGGCGCTCAGCTCGTCAAGGAGGTCGCCACCAAGACCAACGACGTCGCGGGCGACGGCACCACCACCGCCACCGTGCTGGCCCAGGCCCTGGTCAACGAGGGTCTGCGCAACGTCGCCGCCGGTGCCGGCCCGGCCGCCCTGAAGAAGGGCATCGACAAGGCCGTCGCCGCCGTCTCCGAGCACCTGCTCTCGGTGGCCCGCGAGATCGAGGGCAAGGACGACGTCGCCGCCGTCGCGTCCCTCTCCGCCCAGGACACCCAGGTCGGCGAGCTGATCGCCGAGGCGATCGACAAGGTCGGCAAGGACGGTGTCATCACCGTCGAGGAGTCGAACACCTTCGGCGTCGAGCTCGAGTTCACCGAGGGCATGCAGTTCGACAAGGGCTACCTGTCGCCGTACTTCGTCACCGACGCGGAGCGGCAGGAGGCGGTCCTGGAGGACCCGTACATCCTGATCCACCAGGGCAAGATCTCCTCGATCCAGGAGCTCCTGCCGCTGCTGGAGAAGATCCTGCAGGGCGGTGCCTCGAAGCCGCTGCTGATCATCGCCGAGGACGTCGACGGCGAGGCGCTGTCGACCCTGGTGCTGAACAAGATCCGCGGCATCTTCAACGCCGTCGCCGTCAAGGCCCCGGGCTTCGGCGACCGCCGCAAGGCGATCCTCGGCGACCTGGCCACCCTGACCGGCGGCACCGTGATCTCCGAGGAGGTCGGCCTCAAGCTCGACCAGGCCGGTCTGGACGTGCTGGGCAGCGCCCGCCGCGTGACCATCACCAAGGACGAGACCACCATCGTCGAGGGCGCCGGCGACGCCGAGGCCGTGGCCGGCCGCGTCGCCCAGATCAAGGGCGAGATCGCCGGCACCGACTCCGACTGGGACCGCGAGAAGCTGCAGGAGCGCCTGGCCAAGCTGGCCGGCGGCGTCTGCGTCATCAAGGTCGGCGCCGCCACCGAGGTGGAGCTGAAGGAGCGCAAGCACCGCCTGGAGGACGCCATCTCGGCGACCCGCGCCGCGGTCGAGGAGGGCATCGTCGCCGGCGGTGGCGCCTCCCTGGTCCACGCCGCCAAGGTGCTGGACGGCGGCCTGGGCCTGTCGGGCGACGAGGCCACCGGTGTCGCCGTGGTCCGCAAGGCGCTGCACGAGCCGCTGCGCTGGATCGCCCAGAACGCCGGCCTGGAGGGCTACGTCATCACCTCCAAGGTCGCCGAGCTGGAGGCCGGCCAGGGCTACAACGCCGCCACCGGCGAGTACGGCGACCTGGTGAAGGCCGGCGTCATCGACCCGGTCAAGGTCACCCGCTCCGCCCTGGAGAACGCCGCCTCGATCGCCTCCCTGCTGCTCACCACCGAGACCCTCGTGGTGGAGAAGAAGGAGGAGGCCGCCGACGCCGGTCACGGCCACTCGCACGGCGGTCACGGCCACTCGCACTGAGGCCCCTGAAGTGGACCGGAGGCCCGGTCCGCCCCCATCCTGGGAGGCGGGCCGGGCCTCCGGCGTTCGGGCCCGGGGGTCCGCGAGTCCGCTTGAAGACTCAACTATCAGTGAAATTTTGCGTTCGGCAAAGATTGCCTTATAACTGAGGCATGATCGAGGCCCGCCACCTGCGCGTCCTGCGTGCCGTCGCCCGCACCGGCTCCTTCTCCGCCGCCGCGCGCGAGCTGGGCTGTACCCAGCCCGCCATCAGCCAGCAGATGAAGGCCCTGGAGAAGTCCGTGGACACCCCGCTGGTGGTCCGTTCGGGCCGGGGCATGCAGCTGAGCGAGGCCGGACGGGTGCTCCTCAAGCACGCCACCGGGATCCTGGCCGGGCTGTCGGCGGCCGAGGAGGAGGTCGCGGCCATCGCCGGGCTGCGGGCCGGGCGGGTGCGGCTGGTGTCCTTCCCGACCGCGAGTTCCACCCTGGTGCCGCCCGCCGTCGCCCGCCTGCGGGACAGCCATCCGGGGGTGCGCGTGTCGCTGGTCGAGGCGGAGCCGCCGGAGTCGCTGGCGATGCTGCGCGGCGGCGAGTGCGAGATCGCGCTGGCCTTCCGCTACCCGCAGTCCGAGGGCGCCACCGCTCTCCCGGTGCCCGCGCACGGCACGCCGCGCGAGGCGCGGGCCGAGGCGAACCTGGAGGCGCAGCAGCTGAGCGCCGGCACCGACTGGTCCGACCTGGTGGTCACGCCGCTGCTGGACGACCCGCTGGTGGGCCTGCTGCCGGGGGCGCCCCCCCGCGCGGGGGGGGGGCGGGCGGGGGGGGGGGCGGGCCGGGGGGGGGGGGGCCGGGGGGGTTATAAAAAAAAAGAACCACCCCACCCAACAAAACAAAGGGGTGGC
>NZ_JBHWGV010000004.1:140372-146676 GCF_042732955.1 Kitasatospora sp. NPDC059747
CCTGGTGGCCCCGCAGCTGCCCGCCGCCACCAACTGCTCCCCCCTGGTGGACACCCCGCGGGGGCCCCCCCCGCGGGGGGGCGGGCGGCCGCCCCCCCCCCGGGGGGGGGGGCGCGGCGGCGCGGTGGAGCTGGCCGAGCTGGCGGGGGAGCAGTGGATCGCCGGCTGCCCGCAGTGCCGCGGGCACCTGGTGGAGCTGTGCGCCGGTGCGGGGTTCGAGCCCCGGATCGACTTCGCGACGGACGACTACCCGGCGGTGGTCGGTCTGGTGGCGGCCGGGCTGGGGGTGGCGGTGCTGCCGCGGCTGGCGCTGGAGTCGGTGCGGCCTGACGGGGTGTCGACGGCGCCGGTGCGGACCGCCTCGGGGGCGCCGGCGGTGCGGCAGGTGGTCGCGCTGACCCTGCCGGACCTGGCCGAGGTGCCGGCCGTGGCGCTGATGCTGGAGCGGCTCGCGGGGGCCGCCGGGGCCCGCTGACGCAGGGTCACCGGCCGGGGGGCTTGGAGCGCCGCGAAGAAACGTTTCTTCACGGCGCGGCCTCGGCGTGGCGCTAGCGCTGGGCGACCGTCGGCGCGACCAGTGGGACCTCCACCAGCCGGTGCCGCGAGCGCCCGAGCAGCTCCTCGCGCTCGTCCTCGGTCATCCCGCCCCAGACGCCGTACGGCTCGCGGACCGCCAGCGCGTGCGCCGCGCACTCGGCGATCACGGGGCAGCGCGTGCAGACCTCCTTGGCGCTGGCCTCGCGCGAGCTCCGCGCGGCCCCGCGTTCGCCTTCGGGGTGGAAGAAGAGCGAGCTGTCCACGCCACGGCAGGCTGCGGAGAGCTGCCAGTCCCAGAGGTCCGCGTTGGGACCGGGGAGGCGGGAGAAATCTGCCATGGCTCATTCCCTTCAGAGGCTCGTCGGCCGCGGGCCGGCCCCAGCGGAGCTCGCTGCGGGCGTGGCGGGGCGTCGATGCACTGGTGTGGACACCTGGAAATATGACTTAAGGCAACTCCATGGACAAGTCACCCACAGAGTGGCACAACAGTCAATGACCATACGAAAGCTATAAAAACGGGCGAAGTGGGCATGGACTTCCGCAGGCGCGGACGTGGCAATCGGGTGGTCCGAGGGGCGCACGGAGCCCCGCACCGGTGTGCGGGTCGCACGCCGACCGCGCGCGAGCTGCACAAAAGTGCGGCGTGTGCACCGCGATGCGGCTGATCGGTAATGGGTTGGCCACGTACAGTGGTGGAGATGGCCCCGAAGGCCGTAACTCATTCGAGTGACGGTCGTTGGAAGTGCGGAGGCGGTTAGCGGGCGCCGGACGTCGGGAACGATCGCGGGGAAGTTGAGGCGATCAGCACGGACTCTGTCGCCGATCGGCCGTGTCGGAGAGGTTCGTACCAGCCAGGAGGCTCAACGTGACGCGGATCAGCTGCGGAGGACGACGGTCATGACTTCCGTTCTCGTTTGCGACGATTCCCCGCTCGCCCGCGAGGCGCTTCGCCGCGCCGTCGCGACCGTACCCGGTGTGGACCGGGTCACCACCGCGACGAACGGGGAGGAGGTCCTCCGCCGCTGGGTGGCCGACCGCTCCGATCTCGTGCTGATGGACGTCCGGATGCCCGGCCTCGGCGGGGTCGAGACGGTCCGGCGGCTGCTGTCCGCCGACCCGGGCGCGCGCATCATCATGCTCACCGTCGCCGAGGACCTCGACGGCGTCGCCCTCGCGGTCGCCGCCGGCGCCCGCGGGTACCTGCACAAGGACGCCTCGCGCGCCGAGCTGCGGGCCACCGTCACCCAGGCCCTCGCCGACCCGACCTGGCGGCTCGCCCCGCGCCGGCTGCGCAGCCCCGACATGGGCGCGGCGCCGACGCTGACGGCGCGTGAGATCCAGGTGCTGGAAGGCATGAGCCACGGCCGCAGCAACGCCGAGATCGGCCGCGAGCTGTTCCTCTCCGAGGACACCGTCAAGACCCACGCCCGGCGCCTGTTCAAGAAGCTCGGGGCCTCGGACCGGGCCCACGCGGTGGCGCTGGGTTTCCGCTGGGGCCTGGTCCGCTGACCGCAGGCGGCGCCGCCGGCTGCGGCGCGCCGCCGGTGTTTCCGGGGACGGGTGCCGCACGGACGTGTGACGTTACGGTCCCGAGGTTGCACCATGGAGTGGTGGAGCACCTCGGGGACCAGCGGACAGGCACTGCGGCGAACCACGCAGCCGCAGGACACTCGGCGGACGGCGCGGCGGACGGGACCACCGACGGCGGCGGGGCGGGAGGCGGCACGGTGCAGGAGGGGCCGGTGGTGCCCGGCGGCACGCCGCGCGGTGCCGCACCGCATAACGTTCCGGTGCACAACTCCGGACGCGGTGCCGCGTTTTCCCGTTCGACCAGGCACCATGGACCGATGCGTGACGACGTCGCCGGTGCGGCCGGCCAGGCGGACCCGGTGGAGGCCGAGCCCTCCGGCCCGGGTGGCGATCCGTCGTACGCCGATTCCGGCCCGCCGCGTGGGGTGCCCGGCGGTGGCACCGGCCCCGGTCGTCCGCCCGTGCTCGGCGGCGGCGGGTCGCCGCTGGTGGGCGAGCTGGTCGCGGCCGCCGTCCGCGGCGAGGGCCCGGCCATCGACGCGCTGCTCGCGTACGTTCACCCGCTGGCGCTGCGGTACTGCCGCGGCCGGCTGGTCCGGCTGCCCGGCGGGGCCAGGCACCACGTGGACGACATCGCGCAGGAGGTGTGCGTCGCCGTGCTGTGCGCGCTGCCCCGGTACAAGGACCAGGGGCGGCCGTTCGAGGCCTTCGTCTACGGCATCGCCGCGCACAAGATCGCCGATCTGCAGCGGGCCGCGATGCGCGGGCCCGCCTCGACCGTGGTGCCGCAGGACGACCTGCCGGAGGTGCCGGACGAGGCGCTCGGTCCGGAGGAGCAGGCGCTGCTGAGCAGTGACGCGGCCTGGGCGAAGGAACTGCTCTCCAATCTGCCGGCCCGTCAGCGCGAGCTGGTGCTGCTGCGGGTGGCCGCCGGGCTGTCCGCGGAGGAGACCGGCGAGGTGCTGGGGATGTCGGCGGGGGCCGTCCGGGTGGCGCAGCACCGTGCCCTGAGCCGGCTGCGGGCGCTCGCGGAGGAGTCCTCCTGACGCTGCCGCCGGGAGCGGCCGGAATGGCTCATGGGCGGAGGGTGTTGTCAAGGGCACACGAGGACCACAATCCCGGTGCCAGTACCATGGGGTATCGGCGCCTGGGCAGGTTGCCAAAGTTTCACGGGTGCGAACGGGGTTCCCCTGGAGGATCCTCCAAAGTCCACCCGGCTTTCGGCGGTCTGCGCGAGTGAGCGATGAACGCGTCCCCACCCTCAGGGCGTGTGCGGATCAAACGGCCGGCCACGGAAGGTACCCCCGAAATGTCTTACAACGCCGCAGGCGTACCCGAGAAGTTCGCCATGCTCGGGCTCACGTTCGATGACGTCCTGCTGCTGCCCGGGGCCTCCGAGGTGCTGCCGAACCAGGTCGACACCTCCTCGCGGGTCTCCCGGAACGTGCGCGTGAACCTCCCGATGCTCTCCGCCGCGATGGACAAGGTCACCGAGGCCCGGATGGCGATCGCGATGGCCCGCCAGGGCGGTGTCGGTGTCCTGCACCGGAACCTGTCGGTCGAGGACCAGGCCAACCAGGTCGACCTGGTGAAGCGCTCGGAGTCCGGCATGGTCACCGACCCGATCACGGTCGGCCCGCTGACCACCCTGGCCGAGGCCGACGCGTTGTGCGCCAAGTTCCGCATCTCCGGCGTGCCGGTCGCGGACGAGGCGGGCAAGCTGCTCGGCATCGTCACCAACCGCGACATGGCCTTCGAGTCGGACCGCAGCCGTCAGGTCCGCGAGATCATGACCCCGATGCCGTTGATCACCGGCAAGGTCGGCATCTCGGGCGAGGACGCGATGGCGCTGCTGCGCCGGCACAAGATCGAGAAGCTGCCGCTGGTCGACGACGAGGGCCGGATCAAGGGCCTGATCACCGTCAAGGACTTCGTCAAGGCCGAGAAGTACCCGAACGCCGCCAAGGACGCCGAGGGCCGTCTGCTGGTCGGTGCCGCCGTGGGTGCCAGCGCCGAGGCGTTCGACCGGGCCCAGGCCCTGGTCGCGGCCGGTGTGGACTTCCTGGTCGTGGACACCTCGCACGGCCACAGCCACAACGCGCTGGCCTGGATCGAGAAGATCAAGTCGGCCGTCAAGGTCGACGTGGTCGGCGGCAACGTCGCCACCCGCGACGGCGCCCAGGCGCTGATCGACGCCGGTGTGGACGGCGTCAAGGTCGGCGTCGGCCCGGGTTCGATCTGCACCACCCGGGTGGTCGCCGGCATCGGCGTCCCGCAGATCACCGCGATCTACGAGGCCGCCCAGGCCTGCCAGGCGGCCGGCGTGCCGGTCATCGGCGACGGTGGCCTGCAGTACTCCGGCGACATCGGCAAGGCGCTGGCCGCCGGTGCCGACACCGTCATGCTCGGCTCGCTGCTGGCCGGCTGCGAGGAGTCCCCGGGCGAGCTGCTGTTCATCAACGGCAAGCAGTACAAGTCCTACCGCGGCATGGGCTCGCTGGGCGCCATGCAGTCCCGCGGCCAGGCGAAGTCCTTCTCCAAGGACCGCTACTTCCAGGCCGACGTCAGCTCCGACGAGAAGCTCATCGCCGAGGGCATCGAGGGCCAGGTGCCCTACCGCGGCCCGCTGTCCGCGGTGCTGTTCCAGCTGGTCGGCGGTCTGCGCCAGACCATGGGGTACGTCGGGGCCGCCACCATCGCCGAGATGGAGAGCAAGGGCCGCTTCGTGCGGATCACCTCGGCGGGTCTCAAGGAGAGCCACCCGCACGACATCCAGATGACCGTCGAGGCGCCGAACTACTCGTCGCGCTGATCGTCCGCACTCCCCGAGGGGCCCGTCGCCGTCCGCAGCGGCGGGCCCCTCGCGCGTGTCCGCGGGCCGGGCCGTCGGGGCGTGCGCACGGTCCGTGCGGGATACTGGGGGCGGCCGGGGTGACCCGGCGGGCATGAGCAACACAGCAGAAGGGCTCGAAGTGACCGAGATCGAGATCGGGCGAGGCAAGCGCGGCCGCCGGGCGTACGCCTTCGACGACATCGCCGTCGTCCCCAGCCGCCGTACCCGGGACCCGAAGGAGGTCTCGATCGCCTGGCAGATCGACGCCTACCGCTTCGAGCTGCCGTTCCTGGCCGCCCCGATGGACAGCGTGGTCTCGCCGCAGCAGGCCATCGCCATCGGCCGCCTCGGCGGCCTGGGCGTGCTGAACCTGGAAGGCCTGTGGACCCGCTACGAGGACCCGCAGCCGCTGCTCGACGAGATCGCCTCGATCACCGACGAGGCCGTCGCCACCCGCCGCCTCCAGGAGATCTACGCCGCGCCGATCCGCGCCGAGCTGATCAAGCAGCGGATCCAGGAGGTCCGCGAGTCCGGCGTGGTCACCGCCGCCGCGCTCTCGCCGCAGCGCACCGCCGAGTTCTCCAAGGCCGTCGTGGACGCCGGCGTCGACGTCTTCGTCATCCGCGGCACCACCGTCTCGGCCGAGCACGTCTCCAGCGCCGCCGAGCCGCTGAACCTCAAGCAGTTCATCTACGAGCTGGACGTCCCGGTCATCGTCGGCGGCTGCGCCACGTACACCGCCGCCCTGCACCTCATGCGCACCGGCGCGGCCGGCGTGCTGGTCGGCTTCGGCGGCGGCGCCGCCCACACCACCCGCAACGTGCTCGGCATCCAGGTGCCGATGGCCACCGCCGTCGCGGACGTGGCCGCCGCCCGCCGCGACTACATGGACGAGTCCGGCGGCCGCTACGTGCACGTGATCGCGGACGGCGGCGTCGGCTACAGCGGCGACATCCCGAAGGCCGTCGCCTGCGGCGCCGACGCGGTCATGATCGGCGCCGCGCTGGCCCGCGCCACCGACGCGCCCGGCAAGGGCTTCCACTGGGGCATGGAGGCCGTCCACGAGGAGCTGCCGCGCGGCAAGCGGGTGGACCTCGGCACGGTCGGCACCACCGAGGAGATCCTCACCGGCCCGTCGCACACCCCCGATGGCACCATGAACCTGTTCGGCGCGCTGCGCCGGGCGATGGCCACCACCGGCTACACGGAGCTCAAGGAGTTCCAGCGGGTCGAGGTCACCGTCAACCCGGCGCTCGACCACCGCTGAGGCGAACGCTGACGAGGGCCCCCGCCGTGCGAACGGCGGGGGCCCTCGTCGGTTCCGTACCCCCCCCCGGCCGGGGGGGGGGGGTTTTTTTATAGCCCCACCCCCGCATAAGCCGATTAAGGCGGGTGCAGCGCGGG
>NZ_JBHWGV010000004.1:146686-159479 GCF_042732955.1 Kitasatospora sp. NPDC059747
TCTCGTTTGGCGTGGGGTTGTGGCCCCCCCACAGCCGGGCCCCCCCCCCGGGGTGGGCTCGCGGGGGCGGGGGCCCCCGGCGGGCCGCCGGGGGGGGGCCCTCGTCGTTCCGTCAGCCGCGGACGGCGGTGCGGCGGGTGAGTATGAAGCCGCCGACCAGGGCTATGCCGTAGAAGGCGAGGTCCAGCGGGCGCAGGTCGGCGCGCCACGCGGCCAGGACGTCGTGGACGAGCGCGCGCGGCGGGGTGCCGGGCAGGCCGCGCGAGTGGAGCACGCGGCCCTGGAGGAGCAACTGGCCGAGGAAGAGCGCGCCGGCCGCGAGCAGCGCGCCCAGCAGGGGCAGCACCCGGCTGCGGCCGCCGAGCCGGCCGAGCGGCCAGGAGACGGCGGCGGTGGGGGCGATGGCCAGCCAGCCGACGCTGTCCGCGGCCCGCAGCGGCGCGCAGCCGTAGGCGAGGGCGCCGAGGAGCATCGCGGCGACCGCGACGCTGACGGCGAGTCCGACCCGCCGGCGGGGGCGCCGGCGGCGGGTGACGGGGACGACGGGTTCGTATCCGGCCACCGGGACACCGGGCATGCCGGGCGCGACGTAGCCCTCCGGGGCGCCGACGGCGGGCGCCACCGTGTAGTGCTGGGCCGTTCGCGGTCGGCCCGACTGTTCGTCAGTGCCCCAGGCGGGTGCGGTCATGGGTGTCGGATCCCCCCGGAAAAGACGGTGAGCTGCCGCACCGTAACAGTGTTCGGGACGAATCTCGGCGAGTTTTCGATCACAGATCGGGCACGGAGAGCCGGGGTTGTTGCGGTCCGTCGCACCTCGTGCCGGGGGCCGGGTGGTCGCGGGCCCGGTGGACAGGGGATGATGGAGGCTTGGCGTTCGGGCCCAGACGCCGGGCCGACGCGCTGTCACCTCGACCGCCAGCAGCACATGGGGGAACGTTTCGAATGACCCAGGCGCAGGGTTCCACCGGCCGACTCCTGGCCGGACGCTACCGGCTGGACGGGGTGCTCGGGCGCGGCGGTATGGGCACCGTCTGGCGCGCCGAGGACGAGATGCTGGGCCGGATTGTCGCGGTGAAGGAACTGCGCATGAACGCCAGCGTCGAGGAGGAGGAGAAGCACCGGCTGATCGTCCGGACGCTGCGCGAGGCCAAGGCCACCGCGCGGATCCGGCACGGCTCGGCGGTCACCGTCTTCGACGTGGTCGAGGAGGACGACCGGCCGTGGATCGTCATGGAGCTGGTCGAGTCCCGCTCGCTGGCCGACGTCATCAAGGAGGACGGGCCGCTGGCGCCGGCCCGGGCCGCCGAGATCGCGCTCGACGTGCTGGGCGTGCTGAGCGCCGCGCACGCCCTGGGCATCCTGCACCGGGACGTGAAGCCGTCGAACGTGCTGATCGGCGAGGACGGCCGGGTGGTGCTCACCGACTTCGGCATCGCCAGCGTGGAGGGTGACGCCTCGGTCACCTCGACCGGCATGCTGGTCGGCGCGCCCTCGTACATATCCCCGGAGCGCGCGCGTGGGCAGAAGCCCGGGCCGCCGGCCGACCTGTGGTCGCTGGGCGGCACGCTGTACGCGATGGTGGAGGGCCGGCCGCCGTACGACCGCGGGTCGGCGCTGGCCACCCTGACGGCGGTGATGACCGAGGAGCTCGCCACGCCGAAGAACGCCGGGGCGCTGCTGCCGGTGATCGAGGGGCTGCTGGAGAAGGACCCGGCCGACCGGCTGGACGCCTCGCAGACCCGGTCGATGCTCAAGCGGGTCGTCGCCGAGGCCACCGCCAAGGCCGAGTCGACGACCGAGCACGCGATGCCGGTCAAGTCGGCCGCCGGATCGGCGGCTGCGGCTCCCGCCCCGGTGGCGAAGGCCGACCGGAAGGCCGCCGAGAAGACCGGCGAGAAGGCGGAGGAGCAGCCGCCGTCCCCCGACGGCACCGCGAAGCGGACGATCGGCGGGCTGCTCGGGACCGTGCGGGTCGGCAGCAAGGCGAAGGACCAGGAGCCGGCGGCCGTCCCGGCGGTGGTCCCGGCGGCGGAGCCGGCCCCGCCCGCGGCGCCGGAGACCGAGCCGATCCGGCCGGTGACCAGCGAGTGGACGCTGGGCGCGACGCAGGCGGCGGGCGCCGATCCGCGCAAGGGCCGGCGGCGGCTGGCCGTGGTGACGATCGTCCTGGTGCTGCTGCTGATCGCCGGGATCGTCGCGGTCGTGAAGGCCGTCGGCGGTTCGGAGGCCGGCACGGCGCACGGCGCGGGCGCGACCTCGCCGGTGGCGGCCACCACGGAGGCGACACCGAGCGGGGCCGCGGCGCCCACCGCCGCCGCGCCGACCACGGCGGCGGCCGAGCCCGCGCCGGCCGGCACCGAGGCGGCCCCGCCGCAGGCCCCGGCCACCGCGGCGACGACGCCCGCGGGCGGCCAGGCACCCGCCCCGGCGGCGACGCCCACCCCGACTCCGACTCCGCCCCCGGCCGCCGCGCCGGGCGCGGCCCAGCCGGCCCCGGCCGGCGCGGTGCCGGCCGGGTACCACCTGTACAAGGACCCGACCGGCTTCTCGGTCGTGCTGCCGGACTGGCTCCAGCAGAGCGGCTCGGAGGCCACCCGCCGGACCTTCCAGGGCAACGGCAGCACGCTGCGGATCGAGTGGACCACCAGCCCCGACCCGAGCGCGCTGGCGGACTGGCAGGAGGCCGAGCCCGGCCTGCGCGCGCAGGTGACCAACTACCAGCGGGTCAACCTCGCGGCCGTCGGCTACCGGCAGTGGAGCAACGCGGCCGACTGGGAGTGGACCAACGGCACGCCGAGGATGCACTCGCTCAACCGCGGCTTCGTGACCGGCAGCCCGGCCAAGTACGGCTACGCGATCTACTGGACCACGCCGGACGCCGACTGGGCGGCCCCGGCCAACTCCCAGGCCAGGGACGAGGCGTTCGCCAGCTTCCAGCCCGCGCCGTAACCCGGCGGTCGGCCGGGCCGGTCGGCCGGGCAGGCGCTCCTCGGCCTCGGCGAACTCCTGGTCGGTGAGCGCCCCGGAGCGGTGCGGGGCGGCCGACCGCTCCAGCCGGTCCAGCGGTCGCCCGCCCGCGCCGGGCTCCTCGGGGGCGGGGGCGGACGGCGCCTCGGTCAGGGAGGCGGCCGCCTGCGGGGTGGCCCGCGCGGCCCGTGCGGCGGTCCTGATCCGCTCGGTGAACTCCCCGGCCCCGGCCGCGTCCTCGAAGCCGTGGGGGCCGGTCGGGGCGATGATCGTCAGGGCGTCGCCGTCGAGCCCGGTCCGCGTCATGGTCGCGTCGGTGACGGCGGCAAGCGGAACCGGTACCGGCGGTTTCCCGTCCTTCAGGAAGAGCAGCCGGTAGGTGGTCGGGACCAGCGCGCCCTCGCGGACGTGGTCGGGGTGGTGGCCGACGGTGGAGGCGACGGGCCGCTCACCGTCGATCACGGCCGCCTCGACCGTGCGCACGGCCTCGGCCCGCGTCGCCCGGCCGCCGTTGCCGGCGACCCGGAACGCGGTGTCGATCAGATCGGTCCGGTCCACGGGGCCGAGCCCGGGAGAGCCGCTCAGTAGGCTGCTCGGTGAGCGAGAGGAACTGGCATGCGAGCGGGCCCTGGGCAGGTGCTGGCGGGGCGTTACCGGCTGACGGACCGTCCGGAGGCGCTGCGGGCGACCGCGGTGGACGAGGGCACCGGCGAGTCGGTGCTGCTGCGCGCCCTGGAGCTGCCCGCGCTGCTGACCGGCGGCCACGATCCGGAGGACGGTACGCCGCCGCAGGCCGACCGGCTGGTCCGGCGGGTCGGAGCGGTCGGCTCGACGGCGCCGGCCTGGCACCCGCGGCTGCTGCGCGGGGTCGGGGCGTTCGTCGACGGAGAGCTGCTGTGGACGGTCGAGGAGCGGCCGGCCGGCGTCCCGCTGGCCGAACTCGCCGCCGCCGGGCCGTTGCCGCCCTACCGGGCGGCCGAGCTGGCGGCGGACCTGGCGGGCGCGCTGCGCTCGCTGCACGAGGCCGGGCTCAGCCACGGCAACCTGACCGCCGAGTCGGTGCTGGTCTGCGAGGACGGCGCGGCGATGCTCGGCGGACTGTTGCCCGGGGTGGCCGAGGAGGCGCTGGCCGAGGACCTCGGCGGGCCCGGCGGGCGCCGCCGCTACGAGGTGCGGGCCACCCTGGTCGGCCCGGTGGCGGAGCGCTGGCCGCTGGACGGCGGCCCGGCCGGGGACTGCTGGGCGCTCGGGGTGCTGCTGCAGCGGCTGCTGACCGGGCGTTCGCCCTACCCCGAGGACGGGGTGCCGGAGCTGGTGACGGCGGTCCGGGACGGCCGGCGCGAGCCGTCCGCCTCCTGCGGGCCGCTGGCGCCGCTCGTCGAGCGGCTGCTCCAGCCCGATCCGGCGCTGCGGCCGACCGCCGACGAGGTCCGCCGGGAGCTGGCGGTGCTGCTGGCGGGCGCGCCGGAGCCGGCCGACGGCGAGCGGGCGGCCCGGGAGGTCGTGCTGCGGCCGGCCGGTCCGCTGGTGAAGTCCGCGCGCGGGCGCGGCCGGGGCGCCGCCGTGCCGTCCGCCGGCCGCGGGGCGGGGACGGACGGGGGCAAGCCGCCCCGGATACCCCCGGCCCTGCTGGGGCCGGTACTGGTCGGAGGCGTCTTCCTGCTGCTCGTGCTGGGGGTGGTCGCCGTGGTGATGTTCGCGGGCTGACGGCCCGGCCCGGCCGCGGTTCGCGGACGCGGCGGACCGGGGAGATTACCCGGGTCGGCGAGGTGGGCCTAATGTGTGCGTGGGATTTGTTCGAACAGTGGTCTGCACCAGGCCCTCCGTCGCACTGACGGCAGCCGAAGCGAGGGGGAGCGGTCGCCGATGGGCGTGCAGGACCGGCCGGAGACGGCCGAGACGGAGCGGCTGCTGGCCGGGCGGTACGAGCTGGGTGATCGGCTCGGCCGGGGCGGCATGGGCACGGTCTGGCGGGCCTGGGACCGGATGCTGGACCGTGAGGTCGCGGTCAAGGAACTGACCGTCAACCACCTCCCCGAGGACGAGCTGGAGATCCTGCACGCCCGGATGAAGCGCGAGGCGAGCGCGGCGGCCCGGATCAAGCACCCCGGCGTCATCACCGTGCACGACGTGCTGGAGCAGGACGGCCGGCCGTGGATCGTCATGGAGCTGGTCGACGGCCGCTCGCTGGCCGACGTGATCAGCCAGGACGGCACCCTCCAGCCGCGCGCCGCCGCCGAGGTCGGCAGCCAGGTGCTGGCCGCGCTGCACCGCGGGCACCAGCTGGGCGTGCTGCACCGGGACGTCAAGCCGGCCAACGTGCTGCTGGAGCGCGGCACCGGCCGGGTCGTCCTGCTGGACTTCGGGATCGCGAAGTTCGAGGGCTCCGCCGAGCTGACCCGGCCGGGCGACCTCGTCGGCTCGCCGGACTACCTCGCGCCAGAGCGCGCCCAGGGCGAGCGGCCCGGGCCGGCCTCCGACCTGTGGGGCCTCGGCGCGACGCTGTACGCGGCCGTCGAGGGGCAGTCGCCGTTCCGCCGGACCTCGCCGATCACCACGCTGGCCGCGGTCGTGGGCGATCCGCTGCCGGAGCCGCGCCGGGCCGGGCCGCTCGGGCCGGTGCTGGCCGCGCTGATGGCCAAGGACCCGGCCGAGCGGCCGACCGCGGACGAGGCGGCCCGGATGCTCGCCGAGGTGCAGGCCGGGCACACGGTCGGCCTGAAGGCGGTCGCGCCGGTCCGGACGCCGACGATGTCGGTGCCCGTCGTGGACCGGAGCGACACGACCGGCGGGGCCGCGGCCGACGCCGGTGACGCCGGTGACGCCGGTACGGACACCGGCATCGAGCCGGACACCGCCGGGGAGCCGGCCGCAGCCCGCTCGTCGGAGACGGCCGTCACCGCGGCGCACGCTCCGGCCGGTGGCGCCGTGGCCGCGGCGCACGTTCCCGCCGTGGGCGCCCAGGCGGGCGCGCCGATCGCCGCGGGGGCGCCCACCGGGCCCGTCGCGCCGGTGCCGCACACCATCGCGCCCGCGCGCGGACCGGCCAGGCGCCGCAGCCTGGCGAAGGTCGTCGGCATCGCGGTGGCCGTCGGCCTGGTCGCCGCCGCGGGCACCTTCTTCGCCACACGGCACGTCGTCGGCTCCGACGCCGGCCCCGCCGACGACCCGTCGACGCCCGCCGTGACCACCTCGGCCGTGCCGGTGCCGACCGGATCGGCGAGCGGCGGGCCGGTGCCCGCCGGCTACCAGTGGGTGGAGGACCCGGCCGGGTTCCGCTTCGTGCTGCCGTCCGCGTCCCCGGCCTGGCAGCGCATCCTCGGGAGCGACAACAACCAGATCTTCTACAGCCCCGACGGCAAGGTGCACTACCTGCAGTTCGCCGTCACCGTCGGGCAGTCGGTGAAGCCGCTGGAGCACATGCGGGAGATGGAGGCCAGCGTCTCCAAGGCGCAGAAGGACTACAAGCAGCACCGGATGGCGAGCACCGCGGTGAACGGCCACGAGGCGGCCGTCTGGGAGTTCAGCTACGCGGCCAAGGAGGGCGGCCGCCGCCGCGCGGTCGAGACCGAGTTCATCGACGAGGACGGCACCGCCTACGCGATCTACTCGTCCAGCCCGGAGAAGGGCAACGACTGGAACGAGGCCCTCCAGCGCTTCACGACGGTGCTCAACAGCTTCACGCCCACCCGCTGACCACGGCGCCGTCCGGGCGGAGCGCCCGCTTTCGCCCGAGTGCGGCAGATTGTTGTTACCGACGGGTACCGCGCCGGGCGCCGAGCGCCTAGGCTGCGCCGTATGTCGGACCTCACAGCAGATGCAGTGGCCACCGGACGTCCCGACGCCGCCCCCGCGGGCGGCAACCCGGCCGCTCCGGGCGGCGGCCGGACCGTCGCCGGGGCCGTCCCGCCGTCCCTGGTCGCCCGGCTGGCCGGCGGCGTCACCGCGACCGGCGAGCCCAGCGTGGTGGAGACCGTCGCCCCGCTGACCGGTGAGCGGCTGGCGAGCCTGCCGCAGTCCACCCCGGCCGACGTCGAGGTCGCCTTCCAGCTGGCCCGCCGCGCCCAGTCGGCCTGGGCCGCGCTGCCCGTGCGCCGCCGCGCCGCCGTCCTGCTGCGCTTCCACGACCTGCTGCTCAAGCGGCAGGACGAGGTCCTGGACCTGATCCAGGCCGAGACCGGCAAGGCCCGGCTGCACGCCTTCGAGGAGGTGCTCGCCGTCGCCATGGCCGCCCGGCACTACGGGCGCGCCGCGCACGGGTACCTGCGCGACAAGCGGCACGGCGGCGCGCTGCCGGTGCTCACCCAGGCGATCGAGGCCCGCCGCCCCAAGGGCGTGATCGGCCACGTCTCGCCGTGGAACTACCCGCTGGAGCTGTCCGTCGGCGACGCCCTGCCCGCCTTCGTGGCCGGCAACGCCGTCGTCAACAAGCCCGACACGCAGACCGCGCTCACCGCGCTGTGGGCCCGCGAACTGCTCGTCGAGGCCGGGCTGCCGGCCGACCTGTGGCAGGTCGTGATCGGCGACGGACCGGTGATCGGCCCGGCCGTGGTCGAGCACGCGGACTACGTCTCCTTCACCGGCTCCACCCGCACCGGCCGCGACGTCGCCCAGCGCGCCGCCGCCCGGCTGATCGGCGCCTCGCTCGAACTCGGCGGCAAGAACGCCATGCTGGTGCTCGCCGACGCGGACCTCGACCGGGCCGCGGCCGGCGCCGTGCGGGCCTGCTTCTCCTCCGCCGGTCAGCTCTGCATCTCCATCGAGCGCCTCATGGTCCACCGCTCGGTCGCCGACGCCTTCCTGGAGAAGTTCGCCGAGCGCACCCGGGCCCTGCGCCTGGGCGGCGGCCTCGCGTACGGCGCCGACATGGGCTCGCTGGTCTCGGCCCGCCAGCTGGACACCACCACCCGGCACGTCGAGGAGGCCGTCAAGGCCGGCGCCACCGTGCTGGCCGGCGGCCGCGCCCGGCCCGACCTCGGCCCCTTCTTCTACGAGCCGACCATCCTCGACGGCGTCACGCCGGAGATGGCGGTCTGCGGCGAGGAGACCTTCGGCCCGGTCGTCTCCGTCTACCGCTTCGACACCGACGACGAGGCGGTGGCCGCCGCCAACGCCACCCCGTACGGCCTCAACTCCAGCGTCTGGACCCGGAACCCGCGCCGCGGCCGGGCGGTCGCGGCCCGGCTGCGCACCGGCACCGTCAACGTCAACGAGGCGTACGCCGCCGCCTACGGCTCGGTCGGCTCGCCGATGGGCGGGATGGGCGACTCCGGGCTCGGCCGGCGGCACGGCGCGGAGGGCATCCTGCGGTTCACCGAGGCCCAGACCATCGCGACCCAGCGGCTGCTCCCGCTCGCGCCCTCGCTCGGGCTCGACGACCGGCAGTTCGCGGCGGTGTTCACCGGCGGGCTGCGGGTGCTGAAGGCGCTGCGCCTCAAGTAGGCGGGGCAGCGGTGGGGCCCGGCCGGTGGGCGGTGCGGGCGGATTCGGACGGCTAAGGGAGCAGTGGCAGATGGCGGGGTCCCCGGAACAGGGCGAGTTCGACTACGACGTGGTCGTGGTCGGCTCCGGCTTCGGCGGTTCGGTCGCCGCGCTGCGGCTGACCGAGAAGGGCTACCGGGTGGCCGTCCTGGAGGCCGGGCGGCGCTTCGACCGCGACGAACTGCCCCGGAACTCCTGGGACCTGCCGAACTACCTGTGGGCGCCGCAGCTGGGCCTGTACGGCATCCAGCGGATCCACCTGCTGGCCAACGTGCTGATCCTGGCCGGCGCCGGGGTCGGCGGCGGCTCGCTGAACTACGCCAACACCCTGTACGTGCCGCCGAAGGCGTTCTTCGAGGACCGTCAGTGGCGCCACATCACCGACTGGCAGGCGGAGTTGGCGCCGTTCTACGACCAGGCGCAGCGGATGCTCGGGGTCCGGCTCAATCCGACCGTCACGCCGTCCGACGTCCACCTCAAGGCGGCGGCCGAGAAGATGGGCGTCGGGGACACCTTCCACATGGCGCCGGTCGGGGTCTTCTTCGGGGACGGCAAGGACACCGACGGCACGGCCAAGGCCGCGCCCGGCGAGGAGGTCGCCGACCCGTACTTCGGCGGCGCCGGCCCGGCCCGCAAGGCCTGCGTGGAGTGCGGCGAGTGCATGACCGGGTGCCGGCACGGCGCCAAGAACATGCTCACCGAGAACTACCTGTACCTGGCCGAGCAGGGCGGCGCGGAGATCCACCCGCTGACCACGGTGGCCCGGATCCGGGAGCAGGGCGAGGGCTACGCGGTGGACGTGCGCCGCACCGACTCGCGCTCGAAGACGGACCGGGTCAAGGCGGGCGCGCGGACCATCACCGCCGCCCGGGTCGTGGTCGCGGCCGGCACCTACGGCACCCAGTCGCTGCTGCACCGGATGCGCGCGGACGGCCACCTGCCCCGGCTCTCGGCCCGGCTCGGCGAGCTGACCCGGACCAACTCCGAGGCGCTGGTGGGCGCGCAGACCACCGACCGGCGCTACGGCAGCCGCGCGGACTTCACCAAGGGCGTCGCGATCACCTCCTCGATCCACCCGGACGCGAACACCCACATCGAGCCGGTGCGCTACGGCAAGGGCTCGAACGCGATGGGCGCGCTGTCGATCGCCCAGGTCGCGGGCGGTGGTCGGGCCCCGCGCTGGCTGCGCTACCTGGGCAACTCGGTGAGCCACCCGGTGACCTTCGCGCGCTCGATGAACCAGCGCCGCTGGTCGGAGAAGACGATCATCGGCCTGGTGATGCAGTCGCTGGACAACTCGATCACCGTCTCGCTGAAGAAGGACCTGCTCGGCAAGGCCCGGCTGACCTCCGCCCAGGGCCACGGCGCGCCCAACCCGACCTGGATCCCGGCCGCCGAGAAGGGCGCCCAGGCGCTCGCCGCGGAGATCAACGGCTTCGCCGGCAGCACCGTGGGCGAGATCTTCGACATCCCGATGACCGCCCACTTCCTCGGCGGCTGCCCGATCGGCGACACCGCCGAGACCGGCGTGGTCGACCCGTACCACCGGCTCTACGGCCACCCGGGGATCAGCGTCGTGGACGGCGCGGCGGTCTCCGCCAACCTCGGCGTCAACCCGTCGCTGACGATCACCGCGCAGGCCGAGCGCGCGATGTCGATGTGGCCCAACAAGGGCGAGGCCGACCCGCGGCCGGAGCAGGGCGCGGAGTACCGCCGCACCGCGGCCGTCGCGCCGGTGCGCCCGGCCGTGCCGAAGGACGCGTTCGGGGCGCTGCGGCTGCCGCTGCTGGCCGTCCCGGAGGTGCCGAAGAAGCGCGGCTGACGCTCGGCTGCGCGGCCAACGCGCCGGGGCGGGAAGCCGGTTGACATCCGTTCGGATCCGATGGGATAAACGGGCGTCCTGGGGGACCAGGGACTCGTCGAGCGGGGGGAACGCGGTTCATGGCCATCTGCGCATCGTGCGGTGCGGCTTCGGTGGAGGGGGCGCGGGCCTGTGCCGCGTGCGGACGGCCGTCCGCGCCACCGCCACCGCCCCCACCGCCGGCCGGTCCGCCGAGCAGCCCGCCGGCCGCCCCGCCCGTGGTGCCGCCGCCCCCGCCTCCCGGGTACGCGCCCGCGCCGCCCGGGTACGCTCCCGCGCCGGGCACCTGGGGCGCCGGGCGGCCGTACGACCCGGCTGCCGGGCAGTCGCCCGCGCTGCGCGGGCTGACCGGCATGGACTGGCGCCCGGCGCTCCTCGCGCTCCTCGCGCCGACCGTCGTCCTGCTGGTCGCCGCGCTGGTCGCGGCGATCCCGAGCGACTACAACGAATCCGCCACCCTGGTCCAGATGCCCGGGTTCGGCGACCGCTACGGCGCCGCCCTCGCGATGGCGCTCGGCGCGCTCGGCGCCCCGTTCAAGCTCTCCTACGCGATCCACTGGCGGGGCACCGACACCGACTTCGGCTTCACGGCGCGGGTGCTCCCGCTGACCGTCACCGTGCTGTGGCTGCTCGCCCTCTGGCTCGGCCTGCGGACGCTCTCCCGCCGTCGGCAGGCCCGCACGGCCGAGCAGATGACCCGCGGCCAGGCGGCCGGCGAGGCGCTGCGCACCGCGCTGGTCGCGGCCGGCGTGACGCTGCTGGTTGGCCTGCTCGCCGGGGCGGACTGGAGCCCCTACCTGCCCGGCAACCCCACCGGGTTCGGCCGCTCGTCGGCGATCACCTACACCGCGGACGCCGGCTGGCCGCAGGCGGTCGGCTGGAGCGCCCTGCTCGCCGGGCTGGTCGCGTTCGCCGTGTACGGCACCGACGCGCTGCGCTGGGCGGCCTGGCGCAACCGGACGATCCGCGGCTGGGCGGTGGCGGGGCTGGCAGCCGGCCAGGTGCTCGCGCTGCTGGTCGGCACGGCCTCGCTGGTGGCGTTCGTCCTGGTCGCGGCCAACAGCGAGGGCTGGCAGACCGCGGTGTCGTCGGCCTTCCTGCCCAACCTCGGGCTGATGCTGATCGGCATCGGCTCGGGGGCGACGTTCCGCGCCGAGGGCGGGCCCGCCTCCCGGGGGCCGGACTGGGGCGGCGGGCGGGGCGGCTACCCGGGCTTCCAGGAGTTCTCGTTCTTCGACCTGCACGGCGAGAGCGGCGCCTGGCGCTTCGCCGGCCTGCTGGCCGTCGCCTCGGTGATCCTGCTGGCCTGGACGGCCCACCGCCGTCGGCTCGACGCGGCCGACCGGATCCGGCTGGCGGTGGTGTACGCGGTCGGGCTGACCCTGCTCATGGTGTTCTCCGGCGCCGCGACCACGGGCTTCGGCAGCGGCGGGGCGCGCTCCGACCCGGCCACCGCCGGCTACTCGGTGAGCCTGGTCTTCGGTTCGCTGCTCGCGGCCAACGTGATCTGGGCGGCGATCGGCGCGCTGGCGCTGCCGCCGCTGCTGGCCGCCGCGACGGGCGGGCGGGGCGCGGCCGCCGTCCCGTACGCGGGCGCCGTGCCGCCGCAGGGTCCGCCGGACGGGTACGACCACGTCGGGCCCGGGTACGGGCACGCCGCCGGGGAGCCCGAGCCGTACCGGCCGGAGGCGGGGGTGAGCGACGTGATCGGTTCGTCCGAGGGGTCGTCGGGGCCGACGGGCGGGGCGGACGACCGGCTCGCGGGGCCCCGGGACGGCGAAGGCAGGGTCGACCCGAGCGTCTGGCGCGACCACCCGTAGCGCGGATCCCGGCAGGTCGGGGCCCCGGCAGGTCGGGCGGGACCGGTCGGGGCCGGAAAGGCCGGCGCCGGAAAGGGCAAAGGGCCCCGCGGGGGAACGGGGCCCTTTGTCGCTCAGCACGCGGCGTCAGGGCTGCGCCGGTGCTGGAGGTGACGGCGCCGGGGGAGGAGCGCCGTCATTCGGTTGGTTTCGGGGCCGCGCCCGGTGCGGCTCCGGCGTGGGTGGCCGGCGGCGCGGGGAGCGCGCACGCTCGCGGTGCGTCGGGTCGGCGCGCAGTCCTGCGCCGGACACTCGATCACGGAGCGTGAGGTGGCGACCGTTGCCGCCCCAGGTCGCGGCGGCAGCGGTCCCGGACTCCGCAGTGGGCCGTAGGCCGCCGGGAGAACCGCTTCCACGGAGCATCGTGCTGGACGGAGGGCTCGGTCTGCAACCGGTTCGGCACACTTCGGCCCGGTCCATTTTGTGACGACGAGCTCCGCTTCGCCGCGGTGATGATCACGGTGCGTAGTGGTTCGATCGATTGCGGCGCACGGGGACGCGCGTAGCGGCGCGCAACGGTGAGTGGTGTGCGCCCCCCGGGGGGCGGCGGCGGGGCCGGCCGGGGGGCCGGCGGGGCGGGCGGGGGGGCGCCGGGGGGGCGCCCGCCCCCGCCCCCCCGCGGGGC
>NZ_JBHWGV010000005.1:0-7014 GCF_042732955.1 Kitasatospora sp. NPDC059747
AGACCCCGGTGCCGCGACGCCGCCGGCCGCGGGCGCCGGCGGGGCTGTGCCGCCGCCGGCCGCGGGCGGGGCCGGGGCGCCCGGGGCGGACTCGGATGCCGTGTTGCTGGACGACAAGCTGGTCCTCCAGGTGCTGCCGGACGTCAAGACGATGGCCGGGTGGGAGGAGGAGAAGCGGCGCGTCGACACCGCCGACCACGCCACCACCTGCACGGCGGCGGCGCCCTGCACGGGGAAGCCGCTGAGTGGGTCGGTCCGGTTCTCCTCGGGCGACGTGGTGGCCCGGTTCATGATCGACACACTGCCGACCCGGGACGCGGCGAAGGACCGCCTCAAGGAGACGTACGCGTCGTACCGGAGCGGGCCGTTCAAGGCCGTGGATGCTGCGGTGCTGGGGAGTGAAAGTCAGGTGTTCCAGGGGCAGTTGGCCGGTAGTGAGGGTGTCGGCATCGTGCTGCGCTCGGGCACGGTGGTGGCGAGCGTGACGACCGAGGGCGGCCCGGTGGACGTCGCGGCGACGCGGCGGTTCGCGGCGATGCTGGTCAAGCGGATCGAGCAGGCGCAGACGGGCAAGACCCCGGACGCGGGACTCGCCACGCTCTGACGGCCCGCCCGGCCGCCCGGCCGCCCGTCGGCCGGCCAGGTCTCCCGGGTCGATCGGATCGCCCGGATCAACCGAAGGTCCGGCGATCCGATCTGACCGCCGGGTGAGCGGGCGGACAACGAACGGCGAACAGATAACAGAATCTGTTCGCTGAAATCTGTTATCTGTTATCTGTCCGTTGTCATCTGTTACCCCCCTCGTCAGGCCCGGTGCGGGCTGCGCGAACGGATGTCGGGTGCGCGTGATATGTACTGCATCTGGGCGGCCACTGTGCGCCCATGCGAGAGATGCCGATCACGTTCGAGGGGGACCACCCGATGCCGCTTTTCCGTCGCCGCTCCGGCGAGGACGCCACGCAGGGCCGGTCCGGCCGCCGCGGGCTCGGGTTCGGGCGCGGGGCGCGGACGGCCGAGCCCGCCGTCCCCGTCCCCGCGGGCCCGGCCCCGGCGCTCGACCCGGCCTTCGGCGACGACGCGGTCCGCGTGATGCTCGGCCAGGCCGCCGCCGGGGACTGGACGGCGCTGCGCCCCGCGCTCGCCGCCGTCGAGGACCAGGCCGACCGGACGTGGATCCTCGGCGCCCTCGCCGACGTCGACGGCGTCGAGGCCTGGACGGCCCGCGCGGTCGCCGACCACCCCGACGACGCCCTCCCCCTCCTCCTCTCCGGCGCCCGGCACATCACCTGGGCCTGGGAGGCCCGAACCGGAGCCCGCGCCAAGCACGTGACGGACGAGCAGTGGAAGCTCTTCCACGAGCGCCTGGACACCGCCGAGGAGCAGCTGCTGGAGGTCGCCGAGCGCGAGCCCGGCTGGCTGGCGCCGTGGTACTTCCTCCAGATCAGCGCCCGCGGCGCCTCGCTCGACGCGGACGTCGCCACCTGCCGCTTCGAGGCCGCGCTGCGCCGCGCGCCCGGTCACGCCGCCTCGCACCGCCAGCGGCTCCAGCAGCTGTGCGCCAAGTGGGGCGGCTCGCACGACGAGATGCACGAGTTCGCCCGCTCGGCGATGCTCGCCGCCCCCGAGGGGAGCCAGCTCGGCGAGCTGGTCGCGCTCGCCCACCTGGAGCGCTGGCTGGACCTGCCCGACGGCGAGGACCACGCCTACCTCACCAGCCCGACGGTCCTCGCGGAGCTCCAGGAGGCCGCGGCCCGGTCTGTCCTGCACCCGGACTTCACGCCGGCCCGCGGCTGGCAGGCCGCCTTCAACGCCTTCGCGATGGCCTTCTCGCTGGCCGACCAGCGCCAGACCGCGCACCGGCTGTTCGACGCCCTGGACGGCCTCGTCACCGAGTCCCCCTGGCACTACCTGGCCGGCGATCCGGTCGCCAACTTCCGCGCCCACCGCGACCGTTGCGCCCGATAGAACCGGCTGCGACCCACTGACGCCGCGACCCACTGACGGCCACTGACGGCCACGGCCGGCACCCGCCCGCCACCGCCCGCCACCGCGCGCCGCACGCCCGCCGCGCCGTCCGGGCCCCGGACCTCCTCACCCATCCAGCAATCGAAAGAGCCCCCGGTGTCCCCATCCGAGAACCCGACGAGTGCGCAGAGCCCGGCCAGTGCGCACACCTTCCAGGTGGACCTGCGCGGCCTGGTGGACCTCCTCTCCCACCACCTGTACTCCAGCCCCCGCGTCTACCTGCGCGAGCTCCTGCAGAACGCGGTCGACGCGATCACCGCCCGCCAGAAGCTCGACCCGGCGGCGCCGGCCCGGATCACCGTCCGCGCCGACGACGAGCTGACCGTCACCGACACCGGCATCGGCCTCACCGAGGCGGACGTCCACACCTTCCTCGCCACCATCGGCCGCAGCTCCAAGCGGGACGCCGACGGCGGCCTGGACGGCGCCGGACTGGCCCGCGCCCGCGGCGACTTCATCGGCCAGTTCGGCATCGGCCTGCTCGCCTGCTTCGTGGTCGCCGACGAGATCACCGTCGTCACCCGCTCCGCGGCCACCCCGGACGCGCCGGTGGTCGAGTGGCGCGGCAGCTCCGACGGCCGCTACACCATCCGCACGCTCCCCGCCGAGGCCAGGCCCGAGCCCGGCACCACCGTCACCCTCGCCCCGCGCGCGGACGCCGCCGAGTGGACGCGTTCGGGCCGGGTCCTGGCCCTCGCCCGGGACTTCGGCGGCCTGCTGCGCCAGGAGGTGACGGTCGTCGACGCGAACGGCACCGAGCACCGCGTCAACCGGACGCCGCCGTGGGCGCAGCGGCACGGCTCGCCGCTGGCCCGCCGCGACGCGCTGGCCGAGTACTGCCGCTCCGCCTTCGACTTCACCCCGCTGGACAGCATCGACCTGGACCTCCCGCTGGTCGGCCTGCGCGGCGTCGCCTACGTGCTGCCGGACGCCGCACCGCCCTCCCGCCGCTCCGGCCACCGGGTGCACCTCAAGGGCATGCTGCTGACCGACCAGGCCGACGAACTCCTGCCCGACTGGGCGTTCTTCGTTCGCTGCGTGGTCGACACCGACGGCCTGCGCCCGACCGCCTCCCGCGAGGGCCTGTACGCGGACGAGACGCTGGCCGCCGTCCGCGACGCGCTCGGCGCCCGGATCCGCGACTGGCTGACCGGCCTGTCCGCGAGCGACCCGGCGCTGCTGCACCGCTTCCTGTCCGTGCACCACCTGGCGGTCAAGGAACTCGCGCGCTACGACGACGAGTTGCTGCGCATCATGCTGCCGTGGCTGCCGTTCGAGACCACCGACGGCAATGTCACGCTGGACGAGTTCGCCCGCACCCACCCGGTCCTGCTGGTGACCCGGACGGTCGAGGAGTTCCGCCAGGTGGCCCCGATCGCCGGCGCCGCCGGGCTCGGCGTCGTCAACGGCGGCTACACCTACGACCGCGACCTCGTGCACCGGCTGCCCGAGATCCGCCCCGGCGTCTCGGTCGCCGACCTCGACCCGGGCACCGTCACCGCGCACCTGGACACCGTCGACCCGGCCGCCGAGCTCGCCGCCGCCGCGTTCCTGACGATCGCCCGCGAGGTGGTCGGCCGGTTCGACTGCGACGTCGCGCTGCGCAGCTTCCACCCGACCAGCGCCCCGGCCCTGCTGCTGGACAACCGGGAGGCCCGGCACGAGCGCACCCGCGCCCAACTCGCCGACGAGGCGGACGGGTTGTGGGCGGACATCCTCGGTTCGCTGCGGGCCGAGGTGCCGCGCGCCCAGCTGGTGCTCAACCACCTCAACCCGCTGGTGCGCCGTGCCGCCTCGCTGGCGGGCAGCCGCGACCTGACCGTCACCGCGGTCGAGGCGCTGTACGGGCAGGCGGTCCTGATGACCCGCCGTCCGCTCAAGGCGAGCGAGAGCGCCCTGCTCAACCGCTCGTTCATCAGCCTGCTCGACCACGCCATGCTCGGCCACGAGGCGGCCGACGGCCGCGGCGCCGACAGCGACCCGAAGGAGGCGTGATGCTGGACACCCCCGACGCGGTGATGGCCGCGCTGCGCGAGAACGACGCCCGCCCCTACGGTCGTCAGCGGACCGTCGCGGCGGAGGAACTCGTCGACGCCGCAGAGCAGTTCGACGACACCGGGGTGCGCTCGATGGCCCTGCTGGAGCTCATGGAGGCGTACCAGTACGACGGCGAGCGCAGCAAGTCGCCGGTGGTCTTCGCCCGTGTGCTCAAGCTGTGGGACACCGACCCGGACGGCTTCGGCGAGTGGGCCGGGGACCAGGTGTTCTGGCGCTTCAAGTGGGTGGCGGGCTCGCTGGCGGGCACCCCGGAGGTGCCGCTGGAGGCGATCCGGCGCTGGCACACCGAGATGCGCACCCGGTACGAGAAGGCCGGCTTCGGCCTCCAGCCGTACTACGCCCAGCGCTACCACCTGGCCGCGCACACCGGCGTCGGCGCCGAGGACGCGTACGAGCTGTGGACCGGCCGCCCGCGCACCGAGCTGAGCGACTGCCACGCGTGCGAGCTCCGCGCCCGCGCCAACCACCACGTGCGCGCCGGCGACGACGCCCGGGCGCTGGAGGTGTGGCGGCCGGTCCTCGGCGGCCACAGCACCTGCTCCGAGGAGCCCTACCTCAGTCACGCCGCCGCCCTGCTCCCGCTGCTGCGCGAGGGACGCCTGGACGAGGCCCGCTCCAGCCACCTGGTCGGCTACCGCTTCGCCCGCGGCAAGTCCGGCATGGCCCGCCCGGTCGGCCAGCACGTCGAGTTCTGCGCGCTGTCCGGCAACGAGCCGCGCGGCCTGGAGATCCTCTCCGAGAACCGCGACCTGTTCGCCGTCACCGGCGACCCGAGCGGCCGACTCGACTTCCTCACCGGCGTCGAGGTGCTGATCGCCGCCCTCGCCCGCCAGGGCCACGGCGAGCTCGCGGTCAGCGGCCCGCCCGGCCGGAGCTGGACGGTCGACACGCTGCTCGCCCACCTGCGCACCGAGGCCGACGCGCTGGCCGCCCGCTTCGACGCCCGCAACGGCACCGACGCGGTCGGCAGCCGGCGCCGGGCGCGGCTGGAGCGCGGGCCGCTGCTCGCCGAGCCGCTCGCCCTGGGCGTGCGCGCCGCCGCCGCGCCCGAGCTGGCCGGCGCCCCGGCCGCCGGGCCCGCGCCGCGCCGCGAAGTCGAGCCGGAGCCCGAGGAGTTCGCCGCCCTCGTGGTCCGCGCCCGCGAGCTGGACCTGGTCGGCCACCCGGACGCCGACCGGCTCTGGCGCCGGATCGCCGAGCGCTTCGAGGCCGACGGCTACGTGCACGAGGACGGCACGGCGGTGGGCACCGCGGGCCGGCTGCGTGCCGAACTCGCCGAGCAGCGCGCGCACGAGGCGCTGGACCGCGACGACCACGTCGTCGGCAAGGCCCAACTGCTGGCCGCTGCCGACTTGTTCGAACAGGAGGGGCTGCTCGGCCAGGCCCTCATGGTGCGCACCCGCACCCTCGTCGTCGAGCTCGGCGAGGTCGAGGGCCTGGCGCCCGACTGGCCGGCGCTCGACGAAGCGCTCGTCCGCGCACGGGAGTTGCGGGCCGAGGGCGGGATCGCCGACGACGACTACCTGATCGTGCTCCAGTGCCGGGCCTTCGCCGCGCACCACGACCTGATCGCCGCGCTGCCGGAGCCGCCGGCCGGGGCCGTCGCCCGGTTCGAGGAGGCCGTCGGCGCCTACCGGGCCGAGAGCGGCGCGCTCGGGTCGGCCCGCCGGGCCGCCACCTCGCGCCAGTACGCCGCCGACGCCGCCGCCCGGCAGGGCCGGATGGCCGAGGCGACGGCCGAACTGCGCGAGGTCATGGACCAGTTGGACGCCGCCGAACTGCCGTGGCAGACGCCGCGGGTGCTCGGCCTGCTCGGCCAGGTGCTGCTGCAGAGCGGCGAACCCGCCCAGGCCGTCGAGGTGTTCCACCGGGCCCTGGCCGAGGCCGCCCGCTGGGGCGACGACTCCTACCCGTTCGCCCCGACGTACATGATGCTCGGCCACGCGAGCTCGCACACCGGCGACGACGGCGGGGCGATCAGGGCCCTGTCGGAGGCCGCCGCGCGCTTCGACCGCAAGGGCCGGCCGGCGGCGGAGGAGGCCGCCCAGGTGCGGCTGCAGCTGGCCGACCTGCTGCGCGGCAGCGGCCGGGCGGCCGACGCGGTGGCCGTGCTGGAGTCGGTGCTGCTCGACGCCGCCGCCCCGGAGCTGGACGAGCGGCTGATGGCCCAGGTCCGGCTCGACCTCGCCCGCGGACTGTTCGCGCTGGAGGAGTACCGCGACGCGGCCGAGGAGTACCTGCGCCTCGCCGACGCGGTCGCGGGCTGGGAGGACCGGTCGACGCACACCATGGTCGCCTGCGAGGCCTCCCTCGCGCTGGCCCACGCCGACCGCTGGGAGGCGGCCGACGCCGCCCGCGAGCGCGCCCTCGCGGCGCACGCCGAGGCGCCGCAGTGGGATCAGATGGCCGGGACGCTGCGCGATTTCGCCAAGCTGGTGATGCGCGCCCGCGGTGGGGAGGGGCTGGAGACCGCGCTCGCCCGGCTGGCCGAGGCGGACGCCGTCGGCGCGGCCGCCGAGTGCGCCGGAGCCTCGTACAACTCGTGGTTCCTGCGCGGCGGTTCGCACTACGAGCGGGCGCGCTGCCTGGCCATCGCCGGGCGGCACGAGGAGGCGCTGGCCGAGGCCGAGCGGGCGATCCCGGTGTACGAGGAGGGCGGCGAGGAGGCCGAGTCGCCGCGCGCCGAGGCGGTGCGGATGGCCGCGCTGATCGAGGGCACCGACCTCGGGCGGACGCGGGCTGCGGTGGCCCGGCTGACCGCCGCCGCCGACCGCTGCCGACGGGTCGGGCTGCCGGAGGCGGCGGAGATCCTGGCCGACCTGCGGGAGCGGATCGCGGCCGACCAGGGCTGACCGAACGGCGGCGGGGGGGGGGGGGGGGGGGGCCCCCCGGGGCCCCCCCCCACCCGCGCCCCCCGACGGTGAGGGGGGA